>JACMLC010000321.1 GCA_014379795.1 Pyrinomonadaceae bacterium | reverse complement strand
TGCTGTATGCGGACGGGCGCGTGATGATTGACGAGCCGCTCGGCGAGCGCAGGCGCATGCTTGAAAGGCTCGTGCCGGAGCGTGGAATTTTGCATTTATCTTCTGCCGCATTGATGAAGGATGTGAATGCGCTTGATGGGGAATTCGATGCGGCGCGTGCGCGCGGCAACGAAGGCTTGATGATTAAAGACCCGCGCTCGTTTTATAAACCGGGACGGCGCGGTCGGGAATGGCTGAAGCTCAAGCGCGCCATCGCGACGCTTGATGTCGTCGTCACTGCGGTCGAGGTCGGGCACGGCAAAAGGCGACACCTGCTCTCGGATTACACTTTCGCCGTGCGACGCTCGGAAGCAGACCCGGAGCTATTGAACGTGGGCAAAGCTTATTCCGGCCTGACGGATGCGGAGCTGGCGTTGTTGACCGAATGGTTTCGCGCGCACACTTTGCAAGAGTTCGCACACGGGCGCGTGCGCGTGGTCGAGCCGCAGATCATCCTCGAAGTCACCTTTGACAGGGTGCAGGAATCAAAGCGGCACAAGAGCGGCTATGCCCTGCGCTTTCCACGCATCCTGCGCCTGCGCGACGATAAGTCCGCAGCAGAGATAGACACCTTAGAAACAGTGCGCCGCCTCGCCGAAGCTCAAGAAGGTTTCATCGAGCAGCGCAAGGAGCAGTCCCGCGATACTAAACCGGACTTATAGAGCGTGTGACAAAATCACAGTGATGCCACAGAGACCCTAAAAGAAGGTCCAGGGAAGGCTGAATAAACTCGTCTGATGCTGGCTCTGTGGCTTAAGTTTTATTAAAGGTTTTTATCTTATTTATTGCTTTTCCATATCCAGAAAGGTTAGGATGCGTGCCTGTCAGGGCCTCTTTGACAGGTCTCTGTGATAATCGTCCGGCGACTCTCCCCGCGCGCACAACAAGCTCAGGCTGCCGCTTGTTTCAAATATTGCGGCGAGCCTGAATCTAAACAAATCAGGGCGAGTTCTGTTTAAAGCAAGGACAGCACATTTTGGCAGAAGAGAAGTGCAGCTTCTGTCACAGCATCATATGTGTAGCCTGTCTCGCTCGACGAACTATTAGCAGGCCGCCCCCCAGTATCCATCTCGCCCGTAACCGGCGGCGGTGGCGGAGGTGGTGATGGAATAATGCCGGACGTATCCATCTCTCCGGCAAAAGCGGAAACCGAAATAATCAGCGCCAGTATGGTGGCGGCGCACACTTGACGTAGGTGTTTCATTCATTTCTCCTAAAATGTTGGCTTTCAAATCACTCGTGAGGATTTATAAAAACGTAGCGGTGGCATAATAACACTGCTCCACATAGGCTTTGCAAGGAAACTTGCTAACACACAGAAAGGCTTCCCTCACATGGACTTAACCATTGAGCTAACCCGGCAACTTGAAGACTCGACCTTGAGCCGCCCCGAACAGGCGCGCGTGCGGTGCCGTTTGGCGCGCGAACTGACGGAAGCAGGCGACTATGAAGCAGCCTGTTCTGCTATGGGCGAGCTGTGGAAACGTCTTGGAGAGCGACCTGACCTCGCCGGGCTGGATCAGGCAACTGCCGCCGAAGCGCTGCTGCGCTCAGGCTCTCTGTCCGGCTGGATTGGGAGCGCTCGCCAGTTTGCAGGCGCGCAGGAGTTGGCAAAGGATTTAATCAGCGAGAGCATCTCAACCTTCGAGGATTTGGGCGAGACGGAGAAGGTTGCGGAAGCTTTCAATGATCTGGCGCTTTGCTACGTGCGCGAGGGAGCTTTTGATGAAGCGCGTGTGACACTGCAAGAGGCTTTGGCTCGACTGTCCGGCATCGAGAGCGAGCAACGGGTCAGGACTCTCATCAATCGCGCGGTGGTCGAGCGCGCCGATGCCCGCTTCCGCGATGCCTTCGCCGTCCTGAATGAAGCCGCGCCCCTGCTGGATACCAGCGGCAGCCACGCCGTTAAGGGCAGGTTTTATAATCAACTCGCTTTGGTCTTGCGCAATCTCGGCGACGTGGAAGGCCGCGCGGATTACGTGGATCGCGCGCTGATTGAATATGCCGCCGCGAGCCATCATTTTGAGCAGGCCGGTCACAAGCGCAACTGCGCACGCGTCGAGAATAATCTGGGCTTCCTGTTTCTAAAATCCGGAAAATTCAAAGAGGCGAACGAGCATCTTGACTACGCGCGCAGAATCTTTGTCACCACCAAAGACACAGGCAGCGCGGCGCAGGTAGATGAAACACGCGCACGCGTCTTTCTCGCGCAGAGACGCCCTGCGGAAGCTGAACGTTTGACGCAGGCCGCTGTACAGGCTCTCGAAAAAGGCGGCGAGATGGCGCTGCTGGTCGAAGCCCTGACGACGCACGGCACGGCGCAGGCGCGGCTCGGGCGTTTTGAGCAGGCGCGGGCGACGTTCGAGCGCGCCATCGAAGTCTCAAACGAGGCCGGTCGCGGCGAGAACGCGGGACTCGTCGCACTCACCTTACTCGAAGAAGTCGGCGGCAGGCTCACGACGGACGAAAGACGCGCGGCCTATGAGCGCGCAGATTCATGGCTCGGCGAATCTTCGCGCCCGGAAATTCTGGCGCGGCTCCGGCTGTGCGCGCGCCGCATTTTCGCCACACAGGCTCAACCCGTCGAAGATGTTCGGACTCCGCGCTTTGTGTATGCTGCGGAACAGACCGCCGGATTGCTGCGCCTCGCGCACAGGGTCGCGGGCGTGCAGTCTCCGGTTTTGATCTCCGGTGAGACGGGAACCGGCAAGGAAGAAATGGCGCGGCTGATTCACGAATGGAGCGGGCGTGCCGGAGAGTTTGTCATCGTCAACTGCGCATCGTTGACTGGATTGTCGGTTGAGGCACATCTGTTCGGTTACCAGCAGGGGAGCTTTGCGGGCGCGACCCAGCTCCAGCCCGGTGCGGCGCGGCGTGCGATAGGCGGCACTTTATTGCTGGATGAGATTGCCGCTTTAAGCTTGCAGGATCAGGGCAAGCTGATGCGCTTCATAGAGCATAGCGAGATTCATTCGATTGGCGCGCCCGAGCCGGAACGCCTTGATGTGAGAATCATTGCGACGACCTCGCGCAATCTCAGGCATGAAGTCGAGCGCGGCCAATTTCGTGATGATCTATTCTACAGGCTTGAGGCTTTCAACCTACAGATTCCGGCGCTCAGGCATCGGGTACAGGATATTCCAGCCATCGCAGAGCATTTTCTGAAGAAGGAATGCGCCCAATCCGGCAAGCAAGTTTCTTTCACGCCTGATGCGCTTGAAGCCCTGAGCCGTCTGCCACTCAAAGGCAATGCGCGGCAGCTTCGCTCGCTCATCGAGCGCACGGTCTTAACAGCGAAGGACGGCGCGCATCTGGCGGCTGAAGCAGTCCAGACATTGGCGCTCAGGCAAACGCAGCGGGCCAGCCTGAGCGAGCCATGGGCTGACTGCTCGCTTGAAGAAGAAGTCCTGCATTATGAAAGCGGCTTGATTAAGCGCGCTCTGGAAACTGCGAACGGCAGCGTGACGCGCGCGGCGCGAATGCTTGTCATCACGCATCAGGGTCTGGCTTTTATTCTTCAGGGACGCCATAAAAACCTGCTTGCATCCAGAACGCCCGCGCGCCCGCGCCGCCGCAGCCTGATGCGCCCCGTGCAACGCTGAAAGAACGCGCCGAATCAATACCTGACAGGGATAGACCTGCGATAGACAGGATAAGATGAAAGAAAGATAATTATCCTGCCTTTCAAGGTCATCCCTGTTTTGTTTGCTGGCGAAGCAATCCGTTGCTTTGTGCTATTCGAGGAAGATAATTTTAATGTGGTTTCGGAAAATATTTACCTTCATTTTTGTTTGTCTGATAGCGCTGCTGTCCGCGCGCGACATGCCTGCCGCCGCGATGTGGCTGCAATCGGACGCGCTGGCCGTGGTCAATAATCAGACGATTACGCTTAACGATATTGACCCGCGCGTGCGCGAGATGGTTGAAAAGCTTGAGAGCGAGATTGCAGAAGCGCAGCGCTACGTGTTGGAGCAGGAGATTATGGGTCTGCTATTTCAGCTCGAAGCGCGCCGGCGCGGCATCACTCCCGCGCGCCTGCTTGAGCTTGAGGTGACGCGGCGATTGACAGACCCGGCTCCGGATATAATTCAAGCCATCTATGATGCCAATCGCGCGCAGTTCGGAACTCTCGACCTCAATGGAGCGCGCCCGCAGATCGTCGCTTACGTGCGCCGCGAGAGCGAGCAAAAACTTTTGACGGAACTGGCGGCGCGGCTGCGCACGCGATTCAAGGTGGTGATGGGGGCTAAAATTAATTCGCCCAACTTGCAGCCGGGAACAACGCTCGCCACCGTCGGAGGCCAACCTCTCACCGCCGCTTCTGCCATCGAGCGGCTCAAGCCCATCATTTATGATTTACGCGTGCGCGCATACGAAGCGCAGAAAACGGCTGTTGACCAGAGGGTCTATAGCCTGCTCGTGCTTGAAGAGGCGCGCAAGCAGGGCGTCGCGCCCGAAGTCATCATTCGCACGGAAGTGAACGATAAACTGCGCAGCCCGTCCGAAGAAGAGATTCAAAAATTTTACGAAGAGAATAAGGCGCGAATCAATGGCGACCCGGACTCGTTGCGCGTCCAGATTACCAACTACTTGGAACAGCAGGAGCAGGCGAGGATTGAGAGCGCGCACAGCGAGAAACTGCGCGCGGCGGCCAATGTCCGCATCATGCTAAAAGAGCCTGAGCCGCCTACTCTGGCCGTCAGCGCGGATGATGATCCTTCACGCGGAGCGTTGCGTGCGCCGGTCACGGTCGTCGTCTTCACAGACTTTCAATGTCCCTCATGCGCGGCGAATCATCCGATCATTGAAGAGACCATCAAAGCTTACGGCAACCGCGTGCGGCTCGTGATTCGAGACTTCCCTTTAGAAGAGAGGCATCCGCAGGCGCGCAAAGCAGCCGAAGCGGCTAACGCCGCCCACGCGCAGGGCAAGTTTTTCGAGTACGCGGAATTGCTCTTTAAGAATCAAAAGTCTCTGGACATCGCTTCGCTGAAAAAGTATGCGACTGATTTGGGACTCAACCGCGCGCGTTTTGATGCTGCGCTCGATGGCGGCGTTTTTATCGCCGAAGTCAGTCATGACATCATGGAAGGCTTGCTATATGGGGTGACGGGCACGCCCTCTGTGTTCGTCAACGGGAGGCGAATCAGCACGTTTTCGGAAGCAGCCCTGCGGGCGGAGATTGACCGCGCGCTGGCGCAGAAAACAAATTCCCCGGCGACTTCTCAGGGCAAGACGAAGTCAATTACCCCGCCCTGAAAGGGCGACGGCTTGCGGCTGTGATTGCTCACGCCGCCTTGTCAACCGAAGTTGACGTTTGGCTGATTGACACAGCCCTAGCTCTCAGATTGAGAGCCGCGTTGAAATCAGCGTTCGCGCAGTGACCGCAACTTTGACAGAGGAACTTATCTTGAGACTGACGGTTAGCTTTATCGGTGTAGCCGCAGCGCGAACATTCGCGGCTGCTGTGGCGCGGGTCAACCGCGTACAGCCTCACGCCGTAAAGTCTCGTCTTGTATTCCAGAAAATTCCTCAGTTGCGCGAACGCCCAATTGTGATGCCTCGCCCTCTGACTACGTCGAACCGTTACTCGTTCACGAATGCCTTTGAGATTTTCAACGGCAATCGCTCGCGTTGTGTCTTTAGCTTTAAGGACAAGTCGCTTGCTGATGACGTGATTGGTATCACGTTGGAAACGGGATTGCTTACCCGAAAGCCGTTTGAGCTTGCGCTTGGCAGAGCGCGTCAGTTTGCGTTGCAGATTGCGGCGGCGGTGCGCGTAGCGGCGGCGCGTTTCGTCAACCTTCGCGCCCGTGAACACTTCGCCGTCGCTGTCCGTCGCCAGATTCACGATGCCGAAGTCCACGCCGATAACGTCTTGCGCGTCGTCAAGCAGAGGCTCGTCAACGTCGCAAACCGCATTCAGGTAGAAGCTCCCTTTACGGTAAATCAAATCCGTCTCGCCCTTGCGGAACGGGAGCAACTTCCTTTGATACTCGCCGCACACGAATGGAATGGCCTGCCTGCCCTCAACCGTCCAGATGGACACTCTGTCATCACGCTTGCACGAAAGAATCCTGTCGTCATAGGCGATGCTACCATGCAGACGAAAGATACGCTCTCGTTTGGTGTCGAGTTTGTAAGCGTCGGCAACCTTAGCAATCAGTCTCACAACCACCTGTGCCGACAGGTCAAAGGTGTCGCGGATAGAGTGATAGACGAGTTTGTGGAGATTGTATTGGCGAAACGTCTGAGTCCCCCAAGCCTGCTCGCTGATGGCGTTACACGCCTTGTTCGCAAGCTCCAACGTCTGGCGCAGGATGCGCGCTTGCTCCGGCGTCGGCTGCAACTTGAGATTCACTATCAGCTTCACGCGAAGCATTATAGGATAGTTTCTCAAGTATGGAACATTGAATTATTCCGACAACGGGCGCTCCTCTCTGGCTTAAAAGCCAGAGTCTCCGCGCCTATGCCATGTGAGGTTTTTTGATGAAGCTCGTATGATAACTGTTGAAGGTAGAATTGTGTTTGACATGGATTCGAGTGAAAGAAAGCTTTGCCGGACCCACGCGTCCGCCTGTGGTCGCGCCTTGTTAATCTTACTGCTGATCTCAACTATCTGTTCGCTGTCAGCATGTGGTAAAGATGTCGTCAACATGCCAGACCATCAGACATCGCGCAGCACAAACGCCAAGCCGCAGGGCAAGGCGTCTTCCGCCGCGCCGCAGCCGTGCAGTCCCGCTTCCAACCAGAGCATCCCCGTCTACACGTTTGAAGTCGTCAATACCTGGCCGCACGACACGAAGGCTTTCACGCAGGGGCTGGTCTTTCATCAGGGCTTTCTGTACGAGAGCACAGGCCATCACGGCAAGTCCACGCTGCGACAGGTCGAGCTTCGAACGGGCAAAGTGATAAAGCAGTTCGATGTTTCATCAAACTACTTTGCCGAGGGGATGACGATTTTTCAGGACAAGATTTACCAGCTCACATGGACGGAGCATAAAGCGTTTGTCTACGACCTGAAAAGCTTTCACCCCGAAGGCGAGTTCACTTATGAGGGCGAAGGCTGGGGACTCACGCACGATGGGCAATACTTGATTATGAGCGACGGGACGAACCGGCTCCGCTACGTAGACCCTGTGACGTTCAAGACCTTGCGCACGATCAGCGTTTGCGATAACGGCGCGGAGCTGATGAACTTGAACGAGATGGAATACGTCAGGGGCGAGATTTACGCCAACATCTGGAAACATGAGCGCATCGTGCGGATTGACCCGCAAACCGGCAGGATTCTCGGATGGATTGACCTGACGGGGCTGCTGCCGAAAAAAGAGCGCGGCGATTCTGAAAATGTTCTTAACGGCATCGCTTATGATGAGCAGGAAGACAGGCTCTTTGTGACCGGCAAACGCTGGCCTAAAATGTTCGAGATTCGGCTCAAGAAAAAGTAGTTTTGGAAGCCCAGTTTTTACTTCCCGGAGCGGGCTTTCAAACTTTAGTTTTTAACTGTGATATGCGATACTTCGCGCGTTGCCGGGATGAGCGTTTCAAGCACACGAAACCGGTCTTATCACAAGTAAGTCGTAAACAAAACATAAACTCGATTCCCTTTATTTTTTTTCCAACTATCTCAACCATTTTCGCAGAACCTCACGTTCTGCAAGCTACTATCGTTAAGAGTTAAATCAATGAATAAGTTTTCCGTTTATCCGCGTATTGCCCTCGCAGCAGCGATCTTGTTTTTGCTCGCCGGGATTGATACCGCGCAGGCACAGCTAGTTCGCCCGGGTAGCGCCCCCGGCACTTTCAGGACGCAACCACAGGAGCCATCCAGTACGGGAAATTATCCCCGGCTTGGTTCTGCAAGCTCACAGGACATTCTGCTCTATTCTCGGAATAACAACATCAGCGCGTCGCAGGCCGTCAAATTCGGCGACAAAGCGCGTGAGGGTTATCCCGCGCGTTATGATGCCGCCAAATTCTGGTATCAGAAGGCACTTGAGAAAAATCCGAAAGAGGTGCGCGCCTACCTCGGGCTGGGTCAGGTTTACAATGACCTGATGAATCACGAAGAGGCGGTCGCTTCGTACCGGCAGGCGCTCGAATTAAAGCCTGAATCAGTCGAGGCTCACATCGGATTAGGTTATAGCCTGTCCAACCAGATGAAGTTCGCGGAGGCGATGGAGATTTTTCAGAAAGCGCTGGCGATAAAGCCCAACTCCGTTGAAGCTCATCTTGCCATCGCCGACTGTTATTTCGCGCAAAAACTCTACACGGAAGCCGTCGCCGCGTACCGGAAAACTATCGAGCTTAAACCGAAATCGCTCGAAGCCAACTACAGCCTCGGCGTCACGTACCTGATGCTTCGCAATCGCGAGGCGGCGGTAGCGCAGTACAACATCCTCAAGCCGATCCATAAGGTCGTCGCGTCAAAGCTTGAACGGCTGATTAACCTGATGCCCGCTTCCGACAAATAGAGAGGGTGTAAAAGATTTTGTGTAAATGGGCATTGAGACTAAACTCTTTCCCATAAAGGAGTCTCAATGCCCATTGATAATAAGCTGATTGACAATCTACTGAAAGACTACCAAACGCCCGAAGAGATTCTCGGCGAAGGTGGCCTGCTCAAGCAACTCACCAAAGCTGTCTTGGAGCGCGCCATGCAGGCGAACTGACCCAGCACCTCGGCGACGAAGCAGACGACGCTGCGGGCGACAACTCCGGCAACTCGCGTAACGGCAAGTCAAGCAAGACGCTCAAGGGCGATCTTTTTAAGTCCTGAGTCAAAAGTCCGGAGTCTGGAGTCTAGAGTCAAAACAAAGTTCACTCCTGACTAGATTGACTTTAAGATTTTGACTCTAGGCTCCAGACTCTAAAACTCCTGACTGTTTATTATTCCTGCCTGACGTGCTCGGCTCCGATGTCTTCGAGGAGTTGTTCGAGCTTGTCTGCGTCCTCATCGGATTTGGCTTCGACGCCTAAGAGGATGCCGCCGCCGCGCAAGCCAGCGTCGTAGACTTTGGCTCTATGTTCAGGGATGCCCGCGCCGATCAGCGCGCCGATGATGCCGCCGGTCGCGCCGCCCGCGCCCGCGCCCGCCAACGCCGCCACGATTGGGCCAGCCACCAGCAAGCCCAAGCCCGGAATAGCGATTGACGTTCCAACTGCCAGGATGGCCGCGAGCGTGGCTCCGACCGCGCCGCCGAGCGCGCCACCGATGCCTGCTCCGTCCACCGCGTGCGTGCGCGTCTCGACGGCAAACTCTTTGCTCTTGGTCGCGTCGGACATCAACACGCTGATGTCGTCGCGCGTGTAGCCCCGCTTGATAATCGCGTCTACGGCTGCCTCAGCCGCCACGCGGGTTTTGAATAATCCGGTTACAAGTTTAGCTTTCGCCATATATCACACTCCTTCAGCTTTTTCCAGAGCTGCTTAAATTTTTACCCTTTGCATGTAAATTTATAAATTACATAGCAACGCTCGTGCCGACGCATGACGCTTGAAGCTCAAGCTGCGGCAAACACCTAAGCCTAGAGATTTCAACGCTTCGCCGCTTATCAGGAAGAAGCGAGAACAAGGCGTCCGGTCATTCACCGTATCAAAGCCAAACAAAACCGCAAGCGTATTAGAACAGCGAGGAAGAGCAAGGATGAAGGATGAAGGTAGAAGGATGAAATAAAAGCTATTGAAGATGAACGGCTCAAGCTTGAATAGCATGCCCTTCATCTTTCATCCTTCCGCCTTCATCCTTGCTTTTCCCAGTTGTTGGTGTAAGGTTATAAGCGGCAATTTTTCGCAGGGGAGAAAGTTATGATTAAAGCCGTCATCTTTGATATTGACGGAACACTGGTGGATTCTGTTGACCTGCACGCACAGGCTTGGAAAGAGGCTATTAAGGAGTACGGCAAAGATATTCCTTACCAGCAGGTGCGGCATCAGATAGGCAAGGGCAGCGACCAGTTGCTGCCCGTCTTCTTCTCAAGAGAAGAGCTGGACGAGTTCGGCGAGGCGTTGGAAGAACACAGGAGCAAGCTCTACAAGCGCGAGTTTTTGCCGCGCGTGCGCGCCTTCCCGGACGTGCGCGCACTCTTTGAGCGCATCATCGCGGACGGCAAGCGCGTTGCACTCGCGTCTTCCGCCAAAGCGGAAGAGCTAAAAGTTTACAAGAAGATCGCCAACATCGAAGACCTCGTCGAAGAAGAGACGAGCGCGGACGATGCCGAAAAATCGAAACCGCACCCGGACATCTTCAAGGCCGCGCTGGAAAAGCTGGGCGATGTCGAGCCGCACGAAGCCATCGTCATCGGCGACACGCCATACGATGCAGAGGCCGCAGGCAAATTAAAAATACGCTCCATCGGCGTGCTATGCGGCGGTTTTCCCGAAATGGAATTAAGCAGCGCGGGCGCGTCTCCAATCTTTCAAGACCCGTCTGACCTGCTCGCGCGCTACGACGATTCACCGCTCGGCAAACGCGCTGCGGATTCTGTGGGCAGGTGAGATTTGATGTTAGATAAAAGCCGGAACGAATACTCTGCGTGCTTTGCGTCTTTCTTCTTTGCGCCCTTTGCGTTTAAGTTCTGTTCTAACGCAAAGACCGCAAAGACGAGTTCGCAAAGGACGCAAAGAAAAGCATCTTTTTATTTGCTTGAAACTATTTTCTAAATTTTTGGTTGTCTAATGTCTTCTCGCGCACCGTCCCAAAAACTGTTCGGCAGCGACCGCTCGGTCATAGAGGCCGAGATCAAAAATATGGAAGAGGTGGAATGCCCCGTGTGCGGCATTGCGCCCAAACCTTTCGCGGTTGACTATCAGGGCTTTCAGCTCTGCCGCTGCCCGCAGTGCGACTTGCAGTTCTTAAGCCCGCGCCCGACCTTTGAGCAGCTTTCGGAAAAAGTTTATAACGAAACCTATCACGCAGAGACAGACACTTCGGAGCATCTGAGCGAGGCCAGCCGGTATCAATTCGAGAGGCAATACAAGATGCTCGAAAAACTGCTCGGGCGCACGGGGCAGATTCTGGATGTCGGTTGCGGCAACGGAACTTTCCTCCGCTACGGGCAGGAGCGCGGGTGGGAGGCTTACGGCTGCGACATCTCGCTTTCGCCATACGTGCGCGAGAGCAAAAGCTTTCCGCTCCGGGAAGGCCGCCTCTTAGAGATAGATTTCGGCCAGACCCGTTTTGACGCCATCCGCTTTAATCATGTGCTTGAGCACACGCAGAACCCCTTGGCGGAGCTTGTGCGCAGCCGCGAATTGCTCAAACCCGGCGGCGTGATCTTCATCAGCGTGCCGAACATCGGCGGCATCAGCACGCACCTGAAGAATCTGCAAAGCCGCCTGCATTTGAAAAGCAGACGCTGGCGTCACTATGCCGCGCTGCATCACCTGTGGTTCTTTACTCCAAAGACCTTGCGGCAATTAATCGAACACAGCGGCCTGCGCGTGTTGCACTGGGAAACTCCCGTCTTCAAAAAAGAAGGCCAGAGCGTCCTCCTCGAAACAGTGCAGCGCGGGCTTTTTGAAAAATCACATACATCCAGCATCCTTGATTTTTACTGCACATTTGCAAACTAAAAAATGCCACAGAGACACAGAGACACGGAGATAAGAAATCAACAGGCAGTTAATAGGCAACAATTAACTGCTTACTTCTTATCTCTCTTTTTGCTGTCTCTGTGTCTCTGTGTCTCTGTGGCAAATCACTGATGAGAATCCTGCAAGTCTGCTCTGCACGCACGCTCGGCGGCGGCGAAAGGCATGTGGCTGATCTGGCGCACGCGCTGACAGCGCGCGGCCATCAGGTTTACATCGCGCTCGCGCCCAATTCGCCCTTGAGAGCTTTGCTCGCAAACTTGCCCGAGCAAAACATCACGACGCTGCGAATGCGTAACGCCTTGGACGTGCCGAGCGCGCTCAAGCTGGCGCGCATTGTCCGCGAGCAGAAGATAGAGATCGTGCATGCACATCTGGCGCGCGATTATCCACTGGCCTCGCTCGCGGTCAGGCGTTACGCGCAGTTCGTCGTCACGCGCCACGTCCTCTTTCCGCTCAATCGCCTGCACTCTCTGACGCTCTCAAGAGTCGCGCGCGTCATCGCCGTCTCAGAGGCCGTCGCCAGACAGCTTCGCGCGCAACGCATCGTTGATGAGCGAAAAATAAAAGTTATTCCAAACGGCATAGACCTGAAAAGATTCGAGCATCCGCTATCTGATGCGGCGCGCAAAGCTCTACGCGCGAAGCTGGGATTTGAACACGCGCATCTGCTGGTTGGCACGGTCGGAAGCATGCTTCCCTTAAAGGGGCACGAAGAGTTTGTGCGCGCCGCGCAATTAATCGCCGCTCAACGTGTGGATGTAGGGTTCGTCATCATCGGCGGCGACGAGGCGCGCAATCTCGAATACAGAGCGAAAATCGAGCGCATGATCGCGGAGCTTAACTTGGCGAATCGCGTCCGCATCATCAACTGGCCTGAAGAACTGGCTCAGTTTTATGCCGCGCTGGATGTCTATGTTTCGGCTTCGCACACGGAAGCCTTTGGCCTCTCAATCGTCGAGGCGATGGCGAGCGCGCGGCCAATCGTCGCGACCGCGACCGAAGGCGCGCAGGAAATTATCAGTGCCGGCAAGACAGGCCAACTCGTTCCCATCAGTGACGCCGAAAAACTTGCAGTAGCGATTGCAGCTTTGCTTGAGAGTGAAGCTCAAAGAAATGACTTGGGAACGCATGCGCGTGAAGAAGCGCATCATCGCTTCGGTCTTGAGCGCATGACAGAGGCGACAGAGCGCGTTTATCTTGACGCGCTCGAAGCAAAGTAAGATTGCGGGTGCAGAAAAGATAATCCAAACATTTAAGGAGAAGAAAATGGCGCTGAGTGAATCATTGTTACCCGAATTCGATCACGAGATGGCGAACACGCGAAAGACGTTGGAGCGCGTTCCAGATGACAAGTTCGATTGGCAGCCGCACGAGAAGTCTACGAAGATGGGAGGCTTGGCGACGCACCTTGCCAACATTCCGACATGGGCGTCTCACGCCATCAATAAAGATTCGATTGATCTGGCTCCGCCGGGAGAGCCGCCGCTTCGCGCGACGCCTTTGAATTCAACCGCAGAGGCGCTTGAGACGTTTGACAAAAACGTCGCTGATGCACGCGCAGCCATTGCGGGAGCGAGCGATGAACATCTCTTCCAGCCGTGGTCTCTGCTTTCAGGCGGGAACACGGTTTTGACCATGCCGCGCGTCGCGGTCTTGCGCAGCTTTGTGATGAATCACCTCATACATCACCGCGCGCAGCTTGGCGTCTACCTGCGGTTGAATGACGTAGCCGTGCCATCAATCTACGGCCCCTCGGCTGATGAGGAGATGTGAAAAATAGTTGGCAGTTGGCAGAAAGAACTGCTGATGCTTTTGGCGTCAGTTCGACGTAAGTAGGATGAGACGACCAGCCCGCGTCAGCGGGACAGCATGTAGCCACATGCGTGAGCGTGGGGAATGACGATGCCAGACATTGTTTGAGCCTGCGTAGCTGGCGGCAGAATTGATAC
>JACMLC010000320.1 GCA_014379795.1 Pyrinomonadaceae bacterium | reverse complement strand
GTCGGCGAGAACGGCGACACTTATGATCGCTACCTAGTGCGGCTGGAAGAGATGAGGCAATCGCGCCGCATCGTGCAGCAGGCCATAGACAAGCTGCCGGACGGCCCCGTCAACGCGAAAGTCCCGAAGATTATCAGGCCGCCCGCAGGCGATTATTATCATTCCATCGAAGGGCCGAAGGGCGAGATCGGCTGCTATCTAGTGAGCGACGGCACGGCCATGCCTACGCGCGTGCGCGTGCGCCCGCCCTGCTTTATCAACTTGCAGGCGCTCCGCCAAATGTGCATCGGCCACCTCGTCGCGGATGTCGTCGCCATCATCGGCACGCTGGATATTGTGCTGGGTGAAATAGATCGGTAGAAGTTTAGAGAGTTTGGGGAGTTTGGAGAGTTTATAGAGTTCGGAGGATAAACTTGTCTTTTACTCTCTGAACTCTATGAACTCACTAAACTCTATGAACTCAATTCGTCTCAAAGTTCAGCCGATGACGCGCGAGAGTTTCGCGCCGTATGGCATCTTGATTGACAGTCGCGGGGCGGTGGAGATTGATTTGGGTGAAGGCGTGCCGAGTCTGACGGGCGCGACGGCAGAGCGCAGGCCGCTTGGTTTCGAGTTCATGGCGCGGCACAAGCGGACGATGCAGGTTTTTTCGCCGCTCGCTTCGTCGGAATCAATCATCGCGGTCGCGCCGCCGAATGATGTGGATGCGCCGGAGGTTGAAAGAATCGCTGCGTTTCATGTCAACGGGCGGTTGCCTTACGCTTATCACAGGGGGACCTGGCACACGCCGCCGTTTCCGCTTCGCGAGTGGTCTTCTTATCTGGTCGTAGATAGAAGCGGCACGCTTGACGATGATTGGGAGTTGGTGGATTTACGAGTCACGCATCAGATGACTTTTGAGATTGAGTTGTAAGAGATGACAAAGATGCTCGCACTGCTTGCGCCAAACTTTATAGATAGTCTGCTGCTGAAATGGTTCAGCCAGGAGACTATCAATTACGTCATCTGGCCTTTCATACAAATTGGCGCGGTCGTGACGGGCGTTGCGATTTGGGCTTTGTATGCGACCTATGCCGAGCGCAAGATTTCCGCTTTCATGCAGGCGCGGCTTGGCCCCATGCGTGTCGGCCCGTGGGGACTCTTGCAGCCGATTGCGGATGCCATCAAGCTCTTGACCAAAGAAGATGTGCTGCCGGATAAGGCGGATAATTATATCTTCAAGTTTGCGCCGTACATTTCCGTCGTCGCGGCCTTCGTCGTCTTCGCTGTGATTCCGTTTGCGCCGAGCTGGGGCGTGATTACGGATATCAACATCGGCTTGCTGTTCGTGCTTTCAGTTTCCAGCGTTGGCGTGCTGGCGTTGATTCTGGCGGGCTGGTCTTCAAATTCAAAATATTCTCTGATGGGTGGTTTGCGCTCGTCCGCGCAGATGGTCTCGTATGAAGTCGCGATGGGCTTGTCGCTCATCGGCGCGTTGATGTTCGCGCGCACGCTCTCGCTGTCGGGCATCGTCAACGCGCAGGCTCTGGACGGGCCGCTCACTTATATCTTTTATCAACCGCTTGGCTTTATCACTTTTCTCATTAGCGGGATTGCGGAAAATAATCGCGCGCCGTTCGATTTGCCGGAAGCTGAGTCGGAATTGGTCGCGGGGTTTCACACCGAATATTCGGGAATGCGCTGGTCGCTCTTTTTCATGGCGGAGTACGCGGCGATGGTCGTTGTCTCGGCTATCGCGACGGCTGTGTATTTGGGCGGCTGGTACTTACCGGGCGTTTATCGTTTCACGGAAGCTTATCATCAGGCAGCCATCTTGAACGGCAATCCTGACGGCTCGCAGCTTTATCATGGATTGTATGTCATCATCGGCGTGCTGGTGTTTATGCTCAAGATGGCGGTGCTGCTGTACGTCTATTTCTGGCTGCGCTGGACGTTCCCGCGTTATCGCTATGACCAGTTGATGGATTTGGGTTGGAAGTGGCTGATTCCCGCTTCGCTGACCAACATCGTGTGGACGGCTCTGGCGATTTTCACAGTGCAGGCTTTGAACGGCTGGCGCGGGATGAAGACAATCGAATCCATCTCGCAGGGGCTGAACCTGACGCCGAGCGGAAAGGCCATTATGGTCGGCTTCGGCGTGGTCGGACTGCTCGTCACAGCCGGAGTGCTTTCGACTATCAACTGGCGGTCACGCGATTTTAATCTGAAGGGACAGCGGCGCGACATACGCGTGATAAAGAACGTGCCGCAAGGAAAGCCTGCGGTCGCGCCGCCTGCGAGCGCGACGCCTGCGGGACAGGAAACATAGGGCGATTTTGGATTTTAGATTTTGGATTTTGGATTCTTCGGATGAAGTAAGTTGAAGATTCAAAATCCAGCTTCAAGGCGAAGCAGCACACCAATCTAAAATCCAAAATCTAAAATCCAAAATTCAGAGGTCTTATGTCTTTAGTAACAATTGCGAAGCCGACTTTTAAAGAGAAGCTCAAACGCTTTTTCATGTTTGATTTGTTGAAGGGCTTGGGGCTGACTTTTAAGTATAACATCGGCGCGATCACGGATAAGGATTCGGTCGCGGGGCGCGGGATTTATACGGAGCAGTATCCGAAAGTGCGCCCGGAGGTTGCGCCGCGCTTTCACGGCGCGCCGCGCCTGAACATGGACCCAGAGACGTACGAGACGCTCTGTATCGCATGCAATTTGTGCGCGCTCGCCTGTCCCGAAGATTGCATTGATGTCATCGCAATGGACATAGAAATCACGGTCGCGGGCAAGGCGCGCAAGAAAAAAGTTTTGGATGAATTTATTTTTGACACCTCGCGCTGCATGTTCTGCGCGCTGTGTCAGGAAGCTTGCCCGACAAGCTGTCTGGAACTGACGCAGGATTTTGAGCTGGCGACCTACTCGCGCGCAGGCTTTGTCTGGAACCGCGAGATGCTGGAACAGGGACGCGAGACTGTGAAGTACGAATCATGACGATTTTGGATTTTGGATTTTAGATTTTGGATTGAAAGAAACGCTGTGCGATTCACTCAATCCGTTCTCTAATCCAAAATCCAAAATCTAAAATCCAAAATTATTATGACTTTAACCGGTTGGGAAGCAGTCTTTTTCTGGATATTTGCGACCGCGTCGCTGGTGGCGGGCTTGCTGACTGTTTTGGCACGCAACGCCGTGCATAGCGCGCTGTTTTTGATCTCGTCGCTGATTTCTGTGGCTGCGCTGTTTATCCTGCTCGGCGCGGAGTTTATCGCGGGCGTGCAGATTCTGGTGTACGTCGGCGGCGTGATGGTCTTGTTTTTGTTCGTCATCATGCTGGTCAACGTCGGGGCGGAAGAGCGCGGCAACGAGGTCATCTTCAATCGCACGCCGCAGGTCGCCGCCAGCATTATTTTCCTGATGCTGCTCGCGTTCGG
>JACMLC010000319.1 GCA_014379795.1 Pyrinomonadaceae bacterium | reverse complement strand
CCAAGTCGAAAACCGGTTTTGAGACTTGGGACTTGGGACTTGGGACTTGGGACTTTGAACTTAGAGATTGACCCGACGCCGGAAGAACTCGCCGTGCTTGACCGTCTGGAGCGTTTTGCCTTTCGCGTTGCGCACAGGATGAATCAGGGGCGTTGGAAGCGTTTCTGGACTTGGTGCCAGAGGTATCTCGGCTCGCGCTGGATTCAGATTTCGACTTACAAACTGATGCACGTTTACGGTCTTGAGCATCTTGAGGCCGCTTCGCACGAGCGCCCACTCCTCTTGGTCGCCAACCATCGCTCGTTCTTCGATATGTATGCTGTTTCGTCCGTGCTCTTTCGCCGCACGAACTGGCCGGTGACGCTTTTCTTTCCGGTCAGGAGTCGCTTCTTTTACGAATCGCCGCTGGGGATGCTGGTCAACATGCTGATGGGATGGTGGTCTATGTACCCGCCTATTTTCGCAGAGAATGAAAAGCGTTTGTTCGATAAATATTCCGTGCGCCGCCTTGCGCAGTTGTGCCGCGAAGGGCGCGGGCATGTCATAGGCTTTCACCCCGAAGGCACGCGCAACCTGAGCAACGACCCTTATTCTTTCCTGCGCGCACAGCCCGGCGTCGGCAAGCTCATCAAAGACTCTGCGCCGCAAGTCATCCCGGTCTTTATCGCAGGGCTTGGCAACAACTTGCCGCGACAGGTTTGGGGCAACTGGACGGGCGGCGAGCAGATTCGACTACGCTTCGGAAGGCAGCTTGAGCTTGCGCCATTCTTGGAAAAGAAAGACCACGTGCGCACTTATAAAGAGATTGCGGATTTTGTGATGAGCAAGATCGCAGAGCTTGGCGAAGAAGATAAAAGATCGTTCGCACTGCCGGATGTGGCGGATGAAAGAGCGCAGTTGACGAGATAACAGCAGCTCTCTCATCATTCATTACACAAATGACTTCATTGCCTCTCATCATCGTTAATCCGACTTCCGCAGGCGGCGCGACGCGCAAGGCTTGGCCGGGAATCGCCTCGGAACTCTCGACGCATTTCGGCGCGTTCACCTGCGCGTTCACTGCCCGAAGCGGCGATGCTGCAAAGCTTGCCGCGAAGGGCGCGCTTGAGGGACGAATTCTTATCATCGCCTGCGGCGGCGATGGCACGATCAACGAAGTGGCAAACGGGATTCTGGAATCAGGCGCGGATGCGTCGCTTGGCATCCTGCCGAGCGGGACGGGCGGAGACTTTCAGCGAACTTTAAAAATTCCCACACGCGTGGCCGATGCCGCGCGCGTGTTGCGCGAAGGGCGCATGCGGCGCATTGATGTCGGGCGCGCGAGCTTTGTCAATCATGTTGGAGAAGTTGAGACGCGTTACTTTCTGGGCGTCGCGTCCTTTGGCATGAGCGGCGAAGTCATCCGCCGCGTCAAAGAGAGGGATGCAGGCTGGCTGAGCGGCAAAGCTTCCTTCGCCCTCGCCATGCTGCAAACGACGCTGGCTTTGGAAAGCACGACCGCGCTGGTTCAGCTTGACGACCACAGGGAAAAACGTCTCACGGTCGCAAACCTGTGCATCGCCAACGCGCGCTACTTCGGCGGCGGAATGAAAATCGCGCCGGAAGCGAAATTAGACGACGGTCAATTCGACATCGTCTCCATCGGCGATCTCTCCGCGCTCAGGATTCTCACCAACGCACCTCAGCTTTATCTCGGAACACACTTGGGCATGGAGCAGGTGCATCATGCACATGCACGACACGTTACTGCGCGCCCCGTACAAGCGGATGAAAAGGTTGCTATTGAGATTGACGGCGAGCTGCCGGGCTATCTCCCGGCGACGTTTGAAATCATGCCGCAGGCTTTGCGTGTTCGCTGCCCGTGAAAAATGTTGAGCGCAAAGCA
Organism: Pyrinomonadaceae bacterium; assembly: GCA_014379795.1. GTDB lineage: Bacteria > Acidobacteriota > Blastocatellia > Pyrinomonadales > Pyrinomonadaceae > JACMLC01. The sequence continues at coordinate 4,523 of JACMLC010000319.1, read as the reverse complement.
TAGCCGACCCGCATTCGTTAGTGATAAAACAATCCAGTAACAATTGCTCGCTAATCCCTAATGAAGAAAAGGAGTTCAGAAATGGCTTACTACATGCTTCAAGGGGCGTATTCGACTGATGCCTGGGAGAGTTTGGTCAGTAATCCGGTAAATAGAGTCGAAGCCATACGTCCGGCAATTGAGAACTTGGGGGGTCACATTGAAAACGCCTGGTTCGCGTTTGGCGAATACGATGTGGTGTTAATTATGCAGATGCCGGATAATTTGAACGCCGCTGCTTTTGCTTTCGCTATCGCAGCCGGAGGAGCTTTTAAGACACATAAGACTACTCCGCTGATGAGCATAGATGAAGGAGTCGAAGCCATGAGGCGCGCGAGCGACACAGGATATAGCCCGCCGCGCAGCTAACTTAGAATGCCAGTCACATGCTTTGGCGATTGAGGGTTCGCAGCCGCGCGAAGAGCTGTTACGCGCTAAACGCTTCGCCGCCAAGAAAATTTTCTCGCACGTAGGCGACCGTTTCCTGCAAGGTCTCGCCGGGGTCGCGCGGGGCAAATCCGAGTTCCTGTTCGGCTTTTGATGAATCCAGATACCAGAAATATTCGGCCATCTCGACGGCTGCGGGCTGGACGGGCGGCGCGAGTTTCCAGTGTTTGTAGAGCGCGTGAACGACCTGCGCGCCGGTGACAGCGAGCTGCGAGGGAAAAGAGAAACGCGGCGCGGCAATTTTGGTGAGGCGTTCGAGACGCCCGAAGAATTTCTCAAAACTCCAGTTGGCTGCGCCGAGCAGATAACGCTCGCCGTGCGCCCCTTGCTCCATCGCCGCGCGAAAAGCAGTTGCGGCATCGCGCACGTCTACGAAGCTCAAGCCGCCGGAAGGAGTCGCGTTGATCTTGCGCGCCATGAAATCCAGAATCACTTTTGTAGAGCTGAGTCGTTCATCGCCGGGGCCGAGCAGCAAACTCGGATTCATAATCACGAGCCGTAAGCCCTCGCTGCTAAAATTCTCAAGCGCAGCGCGCTCCTGATAAAACTTGCTGGCGTAATAAGGCCAGCGTGAGATGATGTCGAGCGGCGTCGGCCATTCTTCGCCCGGAATCAGGTCTCTGTCTTCGGTGACCGCAATCGTGCCGCTGGTCGAGGCCAACACGATTGACTTGACTCCGGCCTCGCGCGCAGCCTCGCACAACAGCCGCGTCCCCTCCACATGCACCGCGTACATCGCGCGCGCATCATCCTGTTCACGCGACACCCTGCCCGCCAGATGGTAAATCTCTCCGACGCCTTCAACCGCGCGCTTTACATCTTCCGCATTTGTGATAGAGCCTCGAACTGTTTCGACTCCTAATTCTTCGAGCCAAGCGGGAGCGGATGTCGCCAACACGCGCAGATTCTTTGCACCGTCCGCGACCATTTGCCGTATGAGATGCGCGCCGAGAAACCCCGTCCCGCCCGTGACCAGCGTTTTCGGTTGCGGCAGCCGCGCTATCGCGGAGCTTTTCCCGGCGGTTGATTTAGCGACGGGCGATTTTGCCGCCGCTCTGGTTTTGCGCGGAGCGCGTGGTTTGGTTTTCGTCGTACTTGCCATAATAACTAAGTGATGAGTGATAAGTGATAAGTGATGAGATAAATGCTATTTCTTTTACTCATTACTCATTACTCATCACTGTTTTTAACCGGCGTGCGTTTGCGCAGGGCTTTGGCGTCAAAGGTGTGGCGTGTGCCGTCGCGCAGGTTTTCTACTTCGTGACGCGTGAGCGCGGCGATCAGGCGGTAGGCCTCGGCGCGCGCCATGCCTTTGGTCATCTCTTCCAGTTGCTCGTATGACAGGTAATGCCCGATACGCGCGCCGATGTCGCGGCTCTTAATCAGATTAGCCCCTTTGGGCAGCGCGTCGTAAGTTCCATAAAGATAGACGGGCAGGATGCCGACGCGGCAAGAGAGGGCCAGATAACCGATAATCGGTTTGAAGTCGGCCAGCACGCCATCAAGCGTGCGCCCGCCTTCGGGAAAGATAAGTGCGTTATAGCCGCCGTTCAGAAACGAGCGCGCGTGACGCAAGGATTGACGCAGAGAGCCGCTCCGCTCAATCGGCACGGTGTTCGTGAAATTATCCATGTAGGCGCGCTTGTACTTGTTATCGAAAAAGTAATCCGCTGCGGCGAGCGCGACCAGGTCTTTGCCCGCTGCGCCGAGCGCCATCTTGACCAGACCCATGTCTAGGTGCGATGTGTGGTTGGGGGCGACGATAAAGTTTGTGTGAACCGGAATGTTCGTCTGCCCCTCGTATTTTGTATGTAAAAGCTTTTGATAAAAGACGCGCTGCAAAGCGTCCAAGCCTTTGTTGCCGACGACTTTGACAAGGGAAGGAATGTAAATCTCTTCCGCTTCGCGCGCTTTCTCCGTGCGCGTGCGCTCTTGTGGCTTCGTGCCAGCTTGTTGTCGCGTCTGGCGCGTGACGGCGTTCGATAGCTCGCGCACGTCCTGCACTTCGTTCAGGGTGTCCGGCGCGATGAGCGTGCCGCCAGCGTTCTCAATCGCCGTCGCCAGCTCGACATACATCAAGCTGTCAAAGCCAAGATCGCTAAAGCGCGTCTCCATGCTGATTTCAGAGCGCGGGCGGTTGGAAACGTTTGCCACGACAGCCAGCAGCCAAGCCTGTTTATCGTCTTTGACGGATTCGGATTTGACGCGCCCCGCCGCGCGCAGGCTCTCTTCAAGCGTTTGCAACTCCGTGACGACCTCGCGCCGCTTGACCTTGCGCGTAGCCGTGCGCGGCAATTCGCCGTCCCAGAAATGAAGCAGCTTGACGCGCTTGTAAAAGGGCAGCGCGGAAGAGATGTCGCGGAAATGCTCTTCGACTTTTTTGTGCGTCTCGGCGCGAGAGAGCGAGATGTCATGGTCAAAGTCCGGCACGACGAGACACGCAATTTTTTCGCCGCCGTCCTCGTCCGGCAAGCCGACGATGCTCAGCTCTTTGATGAGAGGCGAGCTATTGTAAGTCTCTTCCAACTCATCGGGGTAAACGTTCTTGCCGTTGGAATCAACGATGATGTCTTTCGAGCGACCGACCAGATACAGGTTGCCGTCATCATCAAAACGCCCGAGGTCGCCAGTGTGCAGCCAGCGTTCAACCAGCGTCTCGCGCGTCGCCGCTTCGTTCTCATAGTAGCCGACCATCACGTTCGGCCCGCGCGCGATGACTTCGCCGATGCCGCTCGCGTCCGCCTCCGCAATCTTGATTTCGACGCCGGGCAAGGGCTTGCCGACGCTGCCCGCGAGCATGCTGTTACGCGGGCGCGTCACGGTCAGCACGGGCGAGGCTTCGGTCAACCCGTATCCTTCGAGAATGGTAAAGCCGAGGCCGTGAAAATCTTTCTGCACCTTCTCGCTCAAAGCCGAGCCGCCGCTGATGAGATAGCGTATGCGGCCTCCCAAGCCTTTGTGAATCGGATAAAAAGCAAAGTGCCCCAAGTTGAGCGGCGTGTTGTCGCGCAGCCAAGCGTTCGCGCGAATCAGCAAATCTGCCGTGCTGCCGATCCATTCGCTGCGCTCGTTTAAGCGAGTCTTGATGCGGCGATGCAGCAATTCCCAGAGCGCGGGCACGCCGACCATCCCCGTGACGTGGCCGTTTTTGATGGCGCTTGCAAGGGCTTCGCCAGACAGTTCTTCGAGATATGTAATCTGCGCGCCGCGACTTAGGGGAGTGAGAAAGCCAGTCGAGAATTCAAACGTGTGATGCAAGGGCAAGACAGACAGCACGCCGTCGCTCGTCGTCATATCAAAGACGGAAGACAGCATGCTTGTCATGCTCGTTAGATTCCGGTGCGAGAGCATGACGCCCTTTGGCCTGCCGGTCGTGCCTGAAGTGAAGATGAGCGACGCGACCGATTGCGGATGCACGCGTGTTGGCAGTATAGCCATTCTCTCATCTTCAGTCCGCTCATCAGGCATCGCAAAGACTTCGTCAAAACGCCAGATGCGCGTCTCTTCCAGTTCCGCTTCCTTGAGCCGCGCGGCGAGGTCTGGATGCTCCTTGTCCATCTCTTCGCTGATGACGATGCCGCTGGCTCCGCCTGCGCGCGCGAAGGTCACGACTTCATCGGTCGAGCTGGTTGGGTCAACGGGAATGCACGTCGCCCCGGCCTTCATCACGCCAAAATAAGTCATGCCCCATTCGGGCGCGTTGTGGCTCAGAAGCATCACGCGATTGGCGGGCTTGATGCCTTCGCTTGCCAGAAAAGCAGCGGCGCGCGTCGCCAACTCGCGCAAGTCCGCGTATGTGTATTGCTCTTTGCGCCCGTCGCGCTCAATCCGCATCGCCACGCGCGTCGCGTGTCGCTTGGTCGTCGTCTCAAACAGCTCCAACAGGTCGCGGTAGGTGTAAACGCGCTTCGGCTTCTCGCGCATCTCGTCTTCGAGCGTCGGGAAGACCCATTTTTTGAGACCCGGAAAATGCACGTTCATCCAGTAGTCGTACCAGTCTAGCTTTTCCGGATTCCATTGCAGCAGCGCGCTCTCGT
>JACMLC010000318.1 GCA_014379795.1 Pyrinomonadaceae bacterium | reverse complement strand
GCTCTCGCTCTCTTACCAGCCGCAAAAGATCGAACAACAGCTTGGCGACGGCTCAGACTACGGCGTGCATCTGCGCTACACGACAGAGCCGCAGCCGATGGGAACTGCCGGAGCTTACAAGTACGCAGAGGATTTGATACGCGAGCCGACAGTGGTTTTCAACGGTGACATTTTGACCGACCTCGATTTGAAAACGGTGATCCGCGAGCATGATGAGAGGCAAGCTACGGCGACCATCGTTTTGACGCCGGTTGAGAATCCGAGCGCGTATGGTCTTGTCGAAACCGAAACGGATGGACGCGTGCGCCGCTTTCTCGAAAAGCCGAAGGCGGAAGAGATTACAACCAATAACATCAACGCCGGGACTTATGTCTTAGACCCGCGCGTGTTGGATTACATTCCGGCGGGCGAGAATCATTCTTTCGAGTACGGACTGTTTCCAAAATTGCTTGAGAGCGGCGAAAAGTTTTTCGCACACATTCCGCAGCGCACTTACTGGCTCGACATCGGCACGCCCGCGCGTTACCTGCAAGCGCACGATGACCTGCTCAACAATCGCGTCGCGCGCATTCATCTCAAAAACCGTCGCGGCGATTTCGATGCGGCGACCATCGCGTTGATTGACGAACTCTCTATGATTGGCGACGGCTGCACGGTCAAGCCGGACGCGCAGGTCATCAACTCTGTGTTGGGGCAGGGTTGTTTTCTCGAAGAGAAGGCGCAGGTCATCAACTCTGTTATCTGGCCGCACACGCGCATCGGCGCGGGCGCGCAAGTCACGGGCGCCATCATCGGGCGCGGCTGCCACATAGGCCGCTCTGCCGTCGTCGGCAAGGGCGTAGTGCTTGGCGACAAAACTTCGCTGACGGACTATACGCAGACCGGAGACGCAGCGCTGTGAGCGCGCAACAAAGCCTGACGCCGATTCGTTTCGGCACGGACGGCTGGCGCGCAGTCATCGCCAGCGAATTCACCTTCTCCAACGTCGAGCGCGTGGCGCAGGCTTACGCGGATTATCTCGCTCAGCAAGCGGCTGACACATCACAGGCGAGCGAAATTGTTGATAAAACAAAACTGCTTGTCATCATCGGCTTTGACCGCCGCTTTCTGTCTCAACAATTCGCCGAGCGTGTAGTCGAAGTTTTAGCAGGTAACAATTTTCAGGTCTCGCTTTTCCGGGAGCCTGTGCCGACGCCGCTCGTCTCGTGGGCTGTCAGAGAGATGAAAGCAGCGGGCGGCGTGGTCATCACGGCCTCGCATAACCCTCCCGAATTCAACGGCTTTAAGATCAAAGCCCCTTGGGGCGGCAGCGCGTCACCCGAAACCACTTTGGCGGTCGAAGCCTTTGTTGATTCTTCGCCCGCGCGAAAATCAGAATTTGCAAAAGTTGAAATGCAGTCAGAGCAACTTGCCGCTGCAACCGAAAGTTATCGCGCGCAGGTTGCTTCTTACGTAGACCTTGAGCGGCTCAGAAGTGCGCAGCATCGCGTCGTCGTTGACCCGATGCACGGCTCCGGCGGGCGCTTTGTCGAGAGCTTTTTGCAGGGCGGCACGCTCGAAGTCGAAACCATTCGCGCCGAACGTGACCCGCTTTTCGGCGGAGTTAGCCCGGAGCCGATTGATCGTAACCTTGAGCCGCTTAAAAATCGCGTCAGAGAGACAAATGCGATTCTGGGCTTAGCGACCGACGGCGACGCAGACCGCGTTGGCGCGGTCAACGAGCTTGGCGAAACAATGACGATGCACGAAGTCGTCCCGCTGCTCCTTCTGCATCTTTCTCGACAGCGCGGCATGACGGGCGGCGTGGTTCGCACCTTCTCGCAATCCGTCTTAACGAAACGCATCGCCGCCGCGCACAATTTGAAACTTTACGAGACGCCCATCGGCTTTAAATACATCGCGGATTTGATGCTGCGCGAAGACATCCTGCTCGGCGCAGAAGAATCCGGCGGCATCGGCGTCAGCGGCCACATTCCAGAGCGCGACGGCATCTTGAATTCCCTGCTCCTGCTCGAAGCTGTCATCGCGGCGGGCATCCCGCCCTCCGTGTTGGTCAAAGAGATGCACAGAGAGTTTGGCGAATTCTATTTCGGTCGCCGCGATTTGCACATGGAAGTTGCGCGCGGTCAGGAGCTGGTACAAGAGCTTGCCGGAACCACGCCGGACAGTTTTGCAGGCTTTGCCGTTGACTCGGTTGAAACTCTCGACGGCACCAAGCTTTTATTTGAAGATGAATCATGGCTGCTTTTTCGCCAGTCCGGTACAGAGCCTGCGCTGCGCGTTTACTCTGAGGCAACCTCGACCGCCAAGATGAATGCGCTGTTGGATGAAGGCGAAAAGCTGGCCCGCTGAAATCTAAAGGTAAAAGGCGAATCATGAGTAGAAATTCTTTGCGTTCCTTTGCGTCTTACATCTTTGCGGTCTTTGCGTTAAAAAATCATTTAAACGCAAAGACCGCAAAGAAGAACCGCGCAAAGAGCGCAAAGGGAAAGCGAATTTATTTCTACTCATGATTCGCATTTAAAATATCCCTTATGCCTGAGCTTCCCGAAGTCGAACTCGTCGCGCGTGCGCTGCACAAGCTTTCATCCGGCAGGAGCATCGTTAAGGCTCAGTTGCTGCGCGCGGGGCTGGCGCCTGAAAATTCTCAGAGACAGTTTTCAAAACTCTTGCGCCATGCAGGTATTGAATCGGTCGGGCGACGCGGTAAGCATATTCTCTTCATGCTCTCCAACGGCCAGACGCTGATTACGCACCTGCGTATGACCGGAAGGTTTCTTTATCTGCCGCCGGACGCGCCCTTGCCCAAACACACACATGCGATTTTTCATCTGGACAATGAGCAGCGGCTCGCGTTTACGGATCAACGCCATTTCGGTTTGATGAAGATCGTTGCGGCTTCAAAGCTTCACGAAGCAAAGGAGCTTCGCGCGCTGGCTCCAGAGCCTTTTTCGGAAGAATTTTCACCTGCGTATTTATTCAACGCTCTCCAACGCTCGCGCCGCACGCTGAAGGAAACGCTGCTGGATCAAACCAAGGTCACGGGTCTCGGCAACATCTACGCGGCTGAGGCTCTGTTTATCGCGCGTGTCAATCCGTTCATCGTCGCTTCGGCTTTTACCAAACGGCGTGCGCCGCGCCTGCATCGTGCGATTCAAGAAGTTTTAGAGGAATCAATCGCGCACGGCTCGACCATGAATGTTGATCCGGCTGACATTGACGGCAGTTATTACGGCGGCGCATACGAAGGCCACTGGCGCGTCTATGACCGCGAAGACGAGCCGTGCCCCGCCTGCCGCACGCGCATTCGCCGCCAGACGCAGTCGGGACGCTCGACCTACTTCTGCCCGCGC
>JACMLC010000037.1 GCA_014379795.1 Pyrinomonadaceae bacterium | reverse complement strand
CCAGCGATGCGCGGCAAGTCCGGCGAGAAGGCGCGGCGAATTGAAGCCCCTCGCGTCTCGGCTTCGGGCGCGGAGAGCGCGAGCGTCTCAACCAGGATTTGATTGACATCGAGCGGGCGCACCTGTATGCGCGGCGGGCGCGTGAAATCGAGAAAGGTTTGCACTACGCGCTCAAGCCGCTGCAATTCGCCCGTCAGGATTTCGAGTTGCGGGCGCACCTCCGTCACCGCCGGGGAATATTTTTCGAGCTTTGAGCGCAGCAACTCAAGGTGTATGACAATCGCGTTCAAAGGATTCTTGACCTCGTGCGCGATGCCCGAAGTGATGCGCGCGAAGTCTACGAGGCGTTGCGAATAATCAAGCTGCGATTCGAGCTTGGCGACGGATTCGCGGTCGTGCAGGAGGACGAGCGCGCCTACGGTTTCGCCGCGATCCGAGATGGGTTGCACAGAGGCTACGAGCGGCGCGGTGTTTTGTTTGCCGTTGGAAGCCGGAAGCGTGACGCGCGAAGATGTCTCACGCTCGGAGAGCGCGCGACGCGTGAGTTGTGCCAGCGGATGCGACGCTCCAAGAATCTCATCAAGGGCGCGGCCTTCCGCATTCTGCTCTGCGCCCAAAAGCCTTTCGACGCCGGGGCTGGCGAGCATCACGCGCCCGTCCGAGCTGACCAGCAACAAACGCTCTTGCAGGCTCGTCAGAATTTGTTGAAGTCGCCCGCGCGCCTCGCGCAGCTCCGAACGGTCGCCTGCGATCTGTTTGCCGATTTGCTCTATGCGGTCGGCGACGTTTTCAATATCCGTACGCCGCGTCGTTGTTTCGATAACGCCTGCCGCCAACGGCGCATCGCCGCGCGCGATCTGCTCGATAGATGTCGTGATGGCGCGAAGCGGCGCGCTAATCAAGCGCGCGGAGCTGATGGCGATAAAAGTCGCGGCGGCGATGGCCGCGAGCGCGATGAGAAAGTTAATCAGGAGAGCCTGCATCAACTCGCCGCGCATCGTCCGGAGCGAGACACCGAGCCGCACGCGCCCGAATATCTGCCCGCGATATTCCAGAGCGCGAGTGTATTCGTAAACGTCTTCATCTCCAAAAACAATTTGTTTGAGCTGGGAAGGGAATGACGCTTTTGAGAAAGCTTCGAAAGAGGGAAGCGGTTGCAGCGCGGCATCCTTTGGAACCTGCAACAGAGGTTCATTAGCATCGCTCTCAACAATCAGTGAAGTAATCGGCGCGCCGCGTTTGACGATGGCTTCCGAAAAGGCGCGTGTGACCTGCGATTCGTTGAGGGCGGATTTCGGCGGCAGGTCAGGTGCGGCGACCAGCGCGGCTTCGACTGCCGTTGCGACTTGCAGCGTGACCGTCTCCGCCTGCCCGCGTGCGCGCGAAATGAGAACGCCCGTCAGTCGCGAGATGTTTATCGAGACCAAGACCAGCGCGACCGTCCCAACCAGCAGCGTAATCAAAATTAGCTGTCGCTTAAGAAGCGCGCTGCCGCCCTTCATTGCACACCGCCCATCCTTCGCTCGCCGAGTGAGGTGGGAGTTTGCAATTGACCGCTGTCCGCAATCTGGCCGCGATCACGATACAGGCGAAGCTTGTTATGAAGTGTCTTGAGGCTGATGCCCAAAAGCTCTGCGGCGCGCGTCTTGTTATTCTCTGTCTTCTGAAGCGTCCGCATAATCATTTGCCGCTCGACCTCTTCCAGAGGCGTGCCGACAGGGAGCGAGACTGTATCTTCGCTGCGCGCGCGCTGACGCTGGTCAACCGGATAAGGCGCGAGGTGATGCCGCTCTATCTCTTCGCCAGAGCAGATGATGACCGCGCGCTCGATGGCATTGCGAAGCTCGCGCACGTTTCCCGGCCAGTGATGAGAACGCAAGACATCGAGCGCGCCCGCAGTGAGTATGCGCCCGGGGCGTTGATGTCTTTCGGTGAGCTGCGCGACCAGATGCTGCGCCAGCAGCGGAATGTCTTCCTTGCGCTCGCGCAAAGGGGGCAGCTCAATCGTGATGACGTTGAGGCGATACAAAAGGTCTTCGCGAAAGTTGCCGGTTCGGATGGACTCGTGCGGGTCTTTGTTGGTCGCCGCGAGCAGGCGCACGTCAATCGGAATTTCCTGCGTGCTGCCGAGCCTGCGCACGGTGCGTTCTTCTAAAACGCGCAACAGCTTGGCCTGCAAGAGCGTCGGCATCTCGCCGATTTCATCCAGCAGCAAAGTGCCGGAATCAGCCAGCTCGAAACAGCCCTGCCGCCGCGCCGCCGCGCCCGTAAAAGCTCCCTTCTCATGCCCGAACAGCTCTGATTCCATCAATGTTTCGGGAATCGCGGAGCAGTTAATAGCAACGAACGGAGCGTTTTTGCGCAAGCTCAAATTATGAATCGTGCGTGCGACGAGTTCTTTGCCCGTGCCAGATTCCCCGGTGATGAGGACGGAGGCGGAGGAGGGCGCGACCTGTTCGATGAGCGCGTAAATCTGGCGCATCAGGTCAGAGGTTCCGACCAATTCGCCGAACGCTCCGCGATCTCTGAGCTGGCGGCGCAGGGATTCATTCTCGCGTCTGGCCTCGCCATATTCGACCGCGCGCTCAAGGACTATGCGCAGCTTGCGCATGTCTATGGGCTTTTCAAAATAATGATACGCGCCCTCTTCCTGAATCGCGCGCAAGGCCATCTCGACGGAACCCTGCCCGGTCAGAAGGATAACCGCCATCTCCGGGAAACGCTGGCGCAACTCGCGCAGCAATCCGAAGCCGTCAAGGCGCGGCATCAAGACATCCGTGATAACCACAGACGGCAAAAACTCTTCGGCACGCTGCAAACCCGCGAGGCCGTCCGCCTCCGCCACCGTCTCGTAACCCCACGCCGCCAGCAGCTCGCGCAATCCGTCCGCCGCCGCCGGTTCGTCATCAACAATAAGCACGCGTCCCTTTGCCATCAATGGAAGTTTAGCACAGGAAGAGCAAGGATGAAGGATGAAGGCGGAAGGATGAAAGCGATGCTATTAAAGATGACCGAGCAAGCTTGAATAGCCTGCCCTTCATCCTTCATCCTTCATCCTTCATCCTTTGTAATATTCTGCGATGGCGCGTGCGAGGGCCGGGATGGTGTATTCGAGCGGCTGAATGTCTGTGCGCAGGCCGAAGTGTGCGGCGGTG
>JACMLC010000317.1 GCA_014379795.1 Pyrinomonadaceae bacterium | reverse complement strand
TGACCTTGTGAACTCAAGCGGCGGGGCGTGGTATGCCGGTGCGACCAGTGGATTTTACTCGATGGAGAGAAAGCTGGCGACGGGAGGCGGAAGCGTCTCGTCAAACTGGGCAAGTAATAACGGCGTTACCCGGAATGGGACGGCCTCTGGTGGAGGAGCTATTAACGGCACGCCCCGCGCCAAGAACTCGGCAACGCCTTAGCGGGATGCGTGTACAGTGTTTGCTGTATCCGCATGAGAATTTATCGGGCAGGGGTAACAGCTTTGTTGCCTCTGCCCTTGCTACTGCCCGGTTGTGAGCACGACTCGAAACCGTGCCTTGCCGCTCATCATGCGCTCGTACGCTTCGGTGACACGTTCAAGTGGGAAGACTTCAGTCATGGAGCGCACACCGGTCAGCACGCTGAAGGAGAGCGTATCCTGTGAATCTATAGACGTGCCGGAGTACCATCCAGTCACCGAACGGCGACCTGTGATGAGCAGAAGCGCTGGCACTTCGAGCGGTTCATCAGCAGCGCCGAGAACTATCAATTTCCCATTGATGCCCAACCCGCCCAGCGCCGCGCTCATCGCTTTGCCGTTTGTCACGGTTGCGAGGATGACCTTTGCGCCACCCAACCTGAGCAGTTCCGCGCCAACGTCCTGTGCCTGACTATCAATGTAATGGTGTGCGCCGAGTTGCCGTGCCAATGATTCCTTGTCCCCGCCTCGTGCGATGGCGACAGTCTTAAAACCCATCTTCGCGGCAAACTGAACTCCCAAGTGGCCGAGTCCGCCGATACCCAGAATGGCAACCACATCACCGGGCTGCGCGCCGCTGTGCCGCAGTGAGTTGAAAGTAGTAATCCCTGCGCACATCAGCGGCCCTGCCTCGACGGCTGAAAGCTCTTCGGGGATCAGCGCCAGAGCTTCAGCGGGAGCGATCATGTAATCGGCATAGCCCCCGTCGTAGTTCACACCGGGCACTTGGAGAGCAATCTGGCAGGCAAAGAAATCACCACGCCTGCAAGCCTCGCAGTACCCGCAGTGTCCGCCGTGCCAGCCGACTCCGACTCGCTGCCCTTGTGTCCAGCCAGCGACGCCTGCACCGACTGCATCAATTATTCCGGCGACCTCATGACCCGGCACGCGCGGGTACTCGATACCCGGCCACAGTCCCTCTTTTGTAAAGGAGTCGCTGTGACAGATGCCACAGGCTTCAACCTTGATTCGCACCCGTCCGGCGTCTGGCTCCGGGATTTCGCGTTCAACGAGTTCAAATGGCCCATTCGGGCTTGGGACCTGCACTACACGCATTCTCGACATAGTTCCTCCAATCGTATCCTTCATCAAGCGTTGCACCGTTGCGGAGCGGTTCGGTTCAATGACAGGATAACATGCCGCACACTCCGCGCGCTGCGGTCTAACGCCCGAATCACTACGCCGCCCAAGCTACGTCCGATTATTAACGATAGAGGCTTTACCGGCGCGCTAAGCTGTACTGCAAAGTTTTACATTCTTAACATTCTCTTTGCTCCTTCTTAACCACAGGCTAGGCCGGATGAGCGATGATGTCGCACGGTTGACAAAGCTTCCGGCGCAGGCATCAACATTTTTAGAGCGATTCGCGCGATGCTGTTTGGCGTTGGATGAAAAAACATTTGCCGGTCATTAAAATTTAGGAGGCACAAGCTGTATGCGTAAAATCATTCCTTTCATTATCAAACTCTCTGCCATGCTGATGGTAATCTCTGTCATCAGCAGTCAGGTCAGCGCGACCAAAGGCGATGTCGAGCGCGCTTTGGAACTGCTCAAACAGGCACGCGCGGCCATCGGCGGCGAAAGCGCGATCAACTCGGTTCAGAATCTTTCCATCAACGGTAAAGCCCGCCGCCAGATCAAAATCGCAGAGCAGGGTGAGAAACAGTTGAACGGCGAATTCGAGATGAATCTGATGTTGCCCGACAGGCTCATCAAGATGGAAAAGCTGATGCTCGGCACGCCCGGAGAAGCCGGGCGCACGCAGGCGTCCGAAGACAAAATCAAGATTAGAGACGCGCGTGTGAAGATCGTGCGCGCGGGCGATGCTCCTGCTCAAATACAGGCTCACATGCAACAGCACGAGCGTTCGGAGATCGCGCGCTACATGCTCGGGCTATTGCTGACGCCGCCGCCGTCTTTCAATGCTACTTACAATTATTTGGGTGAAGGCAATGTCGAAGGCGCACGCGCAGACATCATCGAAGCGCAAGGGGCTGGCAATTTCGTGTTGAAAATTTATCTGGACAAATCAACGCACTTGCCGTTGATGATGAGCTATCAGGGCACGATGCCGCGCATCATGATTAACAAGCACATCGGCGCGGACGGCGTTCCCGGCGTCATCGAAGAGGACGAGGACGTAATTGTCATTCGTCGTCACAAAGACGAAGAAGAGGGCGCATCCGCAGACAAACAACCTTTCACTGAATTGCTTCCCGCGCCCGAAAAGGCAGAGATTCAAGTGCGCTTCTCGGACTTCCGTTCGGTCGGCGGCGTGCTGCTCCCGCACACTCTGACACAAATCGTCAATGGCACGGTTGACACCGTCTGGACTGTGGACAGATACGAAATCAACTCTCCCAACATCAACGAGAAATTCAACAACGAGAAATTCAAGCAGGATGTCATGATTCGCTCAAAGCAGAACTAACCGGTGACGGGAAACTCCGGTGCGAAAAAAAAGCGGCGGGGAAGACTTTCAAATCTTCCTCGCCGCTTTTTGATTAACCGGTAAAGTAAATTATGGTGGGGATGGAGAGACTCGAACTCTCATGGGTTGCCCCACTAACACCTCAAGCTAGCGCGTATACCAATTCCGCCACATCCCCACAAAATTACTTTATCAAATTGCGCTCATTTTTTTTCAGCGGCAAGCTGCTTTCGCTCTCGCCTCTGAGGCTGAAAATCTTCGCTTTCAAAAATCTACTTCTTCGTCGCGGCAGGCGAAGCTTTGGCATCGGGGTTTGCTGCGGCTGCCGCGCTCGGCGCAGGCGAAGCCGTGGGCGACGGCGAAGCGGTTGCTGCCGGTGTCGGTGTTGCCGCAGGCGTGGGCGTTGCCGCCGGGGTCGCTCCGGCATCGGCTGGCGCAGATTGGATGACGGAGCGATTGCCCGTCAACGCCGGTAAGGCCAGCACCAGCGCGATCAACATAAAGAGCGCAGCCGCGCCGATTGTAATTTTAGCGAGCAGCGTCTGCGTGCCGCGCGGCCCGAAGGCCGTGCTGGAAACGTTGCTGGTAAAAAGGTCTCCGGAGTTTGCTTTACCCGGCTGCAAGAGCACTGTGATGACAAGCACTATGCAGGCCAGAATGAAGAGACCGTAAAGAACGTACAATAACAAAATCTTACCCTCAAACTATCTATTATAATTGACGATCTGTGCGAAGCTGTCGGCTTTGAGGCTCGCGCCGCCGACGAGCGCGCCGTCTATGTCTTCCTGCGACATCAGCCCCGCAACATTGTCCGGCTTGACTGAGCCGCCATAGAGAATTCGTAAAGCATCTGCCGCCTCGCCTGAGTGTTCCGCGCGAAAAACGCGCCGGATAAACGCATGCATTTCCTGCGCTTGTTCCGGCGTCGCTGTGCGTCCTGTGCCGATAGCCCAGACAGGCTCGTAAGCGACGATGATACGTGCGAGGTCTGTGGCTGTCAACCCGGCAATACCGCCCTGTAATTGCCCCTGGACGACGTTCTCAGCGTTGCCGGAATCGCGCTGCGCTAAGGTCTCGCCGAC
>JACMLC010000316.1 GCA_014379795.1 Pyrinomonadaceae bacterium | reverse complement strand
GTTCCGGCGGCGGGTGCGAGGCCACTGTTCGCATCGTCTCTCCGCAGAGCGGCACGACCGTGCGCGGCCCCGTTCCGATTCGCGTCGAGGTCGAGGGCGCAAAATGCATCGAGCGCATCAGCTATCAAGTGGACGGCGAAGAAGTCATCGCCGCCGAAACTTCTCCTTTCGATGTCCTGCTTGACCCGTCGAAATTTCCAGACCCCGGTCCCGGCAGCCACCCTCTGACCATCGTCGTTGAAGATCAGGAAGGCAACAAAAAGCTTCAGGACGAATCAATTGATCTCGCGTTCGATACGAGCGGCAGCACGCCGGGAGCGTCCGACACACCGCCGCCGCTGGAAGAAGGACAGCCTGGGAGTAACCCTCAGCCCGGCAATGCATCTGCCTCCGTCTCCGTGCTCGAAATCAGAGATTTTAGCATCAGGCTGGCAAAAGAATTTTCTTCGAGCAAGACCGAATACAAGTACGACTCAGATTTCTTGAGAGAGGTACAGGCGCGCACGAGCGAATATGCGGTCGAAGGCTTTTATGAACGCGCGCGTCCTTTTCGCGACGCCATCAACACTTCATTTATCGGCGAACAAGGGTTAGACCAACCGCTCGGTTATGTCCTGGCGATGAGCCGCAGCCGCTTTGTGCTGGCGCGTGGACGCAATGCGCCAGCCACAGGCGATGCGACTGCGCCCGAAGGTTTGTGGCAGATGACGCAGGCGTTCGCACAGAGCAACGGTTACAGCGGTCGTTGCGGCACGGAGACGCTGAGCGAGCAGAGCCAGCGTTGCGCCGCGCTCGTCGCCGCAGCTTACTCAAAAGCTCTCTTCGTCTCGCTGTTTGAAGGAGACTTTGTTTACGCCGTCGCGTGTTTCGGAATGGCTCCGCAACAGGCAGGCGAATGGCGCACGCGCCTGCCGCCTGATCGCAGCGATTTTTGGAAAGTGATAAACTCGCCTGAGCAACGCGAGCGCGTCGTCAGGTTTTTCGCCGCCGGAATCGTCGGCCAGAATCCGCAGAAGTTTGGCCTGACGAGAGACAGGCCGCTGGCGAGTCTCTATCCTAAGAAGTAAGCAAGATGGTTGAAGTCTGGCTCACAATCTATTCCCCTACAGGCGCGCGCGAGTACGAGATGAAGGGCGGGCAGCTTTCGCTCGGGCGCGGTGACGAAGCCGAGCTGAAACTGGACGACGATGGATTGTCGCGGCTTCATGCGACGATTCACCGCGAGGATGAACGCGTCTGGATTCTGGATGAAGTCTCAACCAACGGCACTTATCTGAACGGCGCGCAAGTCCCTTCTGTCGGCTCTCCGCTCACAGACGGCGACGAGATCAGCATCGGCAACGACACAACCATCACCGTCGGTATCAGGCAAGCAATTGCCAGCGCGCCTGTTTCCAAAAACACACAGAGCGTCGCTGTTGCGGGCGGCAGCAGCAGCGGCTTTAAAATCTGGCCTCTCGCCGCCGCGCTCGTCGCCGTCTTTGTGCTGCTCATCGCAGCGCTTGCCATCGGCTCACGCTTTTCCGGCGGTGGCAGCAGCGATGAAGATGATGACTCTAACAACCGCCCGCGAAATCAGCGCAGGGCTTCCGACCTGCCTCCGATTGATTCCGGCAACAGCGCGTCGCCGCCTGCGACAGCCTCGCCCGGCAGTTCCGACCTTCCGCCGGACACTGTTAATCCGACCGGCAACGGTTCGTCAAATAACATTCCTCCGGCGGGCAAGACTTATCTGGCGATGTCTGAGGAAGAGAAGAAAAAGTTTATTGAGCAGCGCGCAGAGCATGTCGCGCGGATGATCGGCAACCGCAGCGGCGAAGCCGTCACGCCCGAAGCCGTGATGAAAATCAAAAGCTTCGTAGACACTTTCGCGCGCCGCGTCAAAAGCCCGCGCCTCGGCGGAGCCTGTAATTTCCCGCGCGACGACTTGACCTCGCTGCTTGAGCGCGGCAGCCGCAACGCGCCCTTTATCATCCACGCTTTTAACGAGAAGGGACTCGCCCCGCAACTCGGCCTGTATCTGGCGATGATCGAGTC
>JACMLC010000315.1 GCA_014379795.1 Pyrinomonadaceae bacterium | reverse complement strand
GCTTTCTCGTCACTAAAAGCTTGACACAATTTCGTGATAGCTATAAGTTGCAAGACGCAAGCTCGCTTCGATTCAGTGATGGACATCCCGACCGAGAGCGATTCACTCCACGAAGTGATTATTTAACATCCTCGCAATATTGAAACCTGATGCGCGCCAGAGCGGCCTGCCCCTTTGATTCACGCTCAAGACGTGCAAGTGCATAACAATGGGGGGAAATCACCATGTCACAAACAGAGGCAACAAGCCCTTCGAACGGAAAGTGGAGTCATTCCGAGATGGAGTTCGAGGATCGCACGATCAAGTGTGTGGATTGCGCAGAGGATTTTATCTGGACCGGCGGCGAGCAGGTTTTCTTTCACGACAAGGGTCTGAAGAACGAACCCAAACGCTGCAAGCCCTGTAAGCAGGCTAAGAACGAACGTCTCGCGGCCATCGCCGCCGCGCAGGCTTCAGGCGTGCGCCAGCGCATCGAGGTTTCCGTACAATGCGCGCAGTGCGGCCAACAAACCACAGTGCCTTTCTATCCTTCGCAGGGACGCCCCGTCTATTGCCGCTCCTGTTTTCTTGCCAATCGCGGCGCGGAAAGCGCTTAAAGCAGTGACAGGTGACAAGTGACAAGTGATAAGACAAATCACTTGTTTTTTACTTGTCACTTGTCACTTGTCACTCGTCACTGCTTTCTAATCCTTGAGGTGATACGGGACGCTTGTGACTATCACTCCCTTCCTGAAAAGCAGAGAGCCTTTGAGCAGTAGCGAGCTTTGATTGTGCAGCAGTTGATGCCACCATCTTGCAGGCACAAATTCCGGCAGCACGATAGTAATCACGTCGTCATCATGCTGGCGTTCGACGCGGTCTATGTAACGCATCAACGGGCGCACGAGCGAGCGATACGGCGACTGTAAAACGACCAGCTTGACATCCGCTCCCCACTCATCCCATTTCTCGCGCAGCTTGCGTGTGGCTTCTTCATCTATATCAATATACACAGCCGTCACATGCTCCGGCGCGATGGATTTCGCGTATTGCAGCGCGGCGATGACGCCACGATGGATGCCTGAAATCGGCACGATCACTTCATGATTGATGGGACGCAAAGGCTCCAGCCCCTCAGTTGTCAACTGCCGTGCGACCTTGACGTAGTGCTTGTGAATGGAGCTGAACAGCATGACCAGTATCGGGATCAGCACGATCACAGCCCACGCGCCATGTGTGAAGCGTGTGACGCCGATGACGACCAGCACGACGAAGGTAATCAATGCGCCGAGAGAGTTAATGATAATTGAGATGAGCCAGTTGCCGCCGATGTCGCGCTCGATGGCTTGGATGCGTTCCTTCTCGCGGTTGGCAATTCCGGCCTCGCCCGCCTCTGTTTGATGTAAAGCTTCCTCTTCCCTGATCTGTTCCTTAGCCTCTTCCGCACGACGCTCGCGCAGCCAGTGAATAATCATGCCCGACTGTGACAGCGTGAAAGACAAAAAGACGCCGACCGCATAAAGCGGCAACATGGCCTGCTCTTCGCCCTTGAAGATAATAATCAGAACGGCTGCCAGTACGGAGAGGATGACGATGCCGTTAGAAAAAACCAGCCGGTCTCCGCGATTGGCAAACTGGCGCGGCAAGAAGCGATCCGCCGCCAGCAGGCTTGCGAGTCGCGGAAAGTCTGCATACGCGGTATTCGCCGCGAGCACCAGAATGGCCGCCGTCGCCGCCTGTATGCCAAAGTAGAAAAGGCCGCCGCCGAAGGTGTGCCGCGCCATCAGCGAGACCAGAGTTTCTCCATGCCCGCCCGGATGTGCGTTCAGCTTGTAAGCGAGAAATCCCGTGCCGAGAATGAGCGCCGTCATGATGACAGACATCCACGTCAGTGTAGTGGAAGCATTCTTCGACTCGGGTTTCTTAAATGCAGGAATGCCGTTCGAGATGGCTTCGACGCCGGTTAGCGCAGTACACCCTGCGGCAAACGAACGCAGGAGCAGCCAGACGAGCGCGCCGCCCGTCAGCGCGCTGTGCTGCACGCTCTCCACAGAGGTGTCAAAATGCACCTCGTCCGGCGTCGGAATCACCGCGCCGGTCGTGTAATACCGGTAAAACCCGACAATTATCAGAGCCAGCATCGAAAGGATAAACAGGTAAGTCGGCCCGGCGAAGATGGCTCCCGACTCGCGCACGCCGCGTAAATTCATGAGGGCAATAAAGACGATCATAAACATGCATATCCCGACACGATTGTTAGCCAGAAAGCTTAACCGCGTGCCCCGCGTGGCGGACGTGATCGCGGCCACACCAGCCGAGACCGAAACAGCCACCGTCAAGATGTAGTCCACCAGCAAAGACGCGCCTGCCACCAGACCGGGCATCGTTCCCAGATTGTCTTTGGCGACGATGTACGCGCCGCCGCCCGTCGGATAGGCGTGAATCGTTTGCCGGTACGACAGCGTTAAGATAATCAGCAGCCCTGTGATGGCGATGACAATCGGGACGAGATAGCCGAGAGCCGCTGACCCGGCGGCGAGCAAGACCAGCAGGATGGCCTCCGTAGAATACGCGACGGACGAAAGCGCGTCGGAGGAGAAAACTGCCAGCGCAGTTTTTTTCCCAAGCCGCTCGTGCGCCGCCTGTGCTGTCTTCATCGGGCTGCCGACGAGCAGGCGTTTGATGGATGTAGCCACTATTTTTCTCCTTCAGTAGAAAGCGCGGCGGTCTCCTGCTACAAAAACAAAAAAAGGGTGCGGAGCAGCTAGCCCCGCACCCTTATCGGAAAATAAGAACGGTCGCAATGCCCTTCCATTAAAGCCTACGAGGTTAGCTGACGGGCTAGAACTTG
The DNA here is from genome assembly GCA_014379795.1 of Pyrinomonadaceae bacterium. Taxonomy (GTDB): domain Bacteria; phylum Acidobacteriota; class Blastocatellia; order Pyrinomonadales; family Pyrinomonadaceae; genus JACMLC01. Next base: position 1,471 of record JACMLC010000315.1, on the reverse strand, counting down.
GAAGTGTTCTACGTGGATTCGGCGGTCGTTAGACAGCCTCTCCACGTTGCGCCCCGTGACCCGCACTGATGGCGGATCGTTGGTTCCCCCGCGTTGCTCATCGCGCATGCGTTGATGCGGCAAGCAACTTCGGCAGACAGATTTTCAATGACCGGATACTACGCCTACAACCAAGCCAAGTCCAGAGAGTTTAGAGAGTTTGGAGAGTTTAGAGAGAGAGAGAAATGTGTCTAAACTCTCCAAACTCTCTAAACTTTTCTTATCCGCCGACGTGAACCGATGGGCGACGCTCAGGGTCTTCTTCGGCCTGCCGCAAGACCTCGTGTGTGACGGGCGCGGTATCGCCTTCGCCAAAGGCTATGTACCTGAGCATGTAGGTCAACGGGTTGCCCTCGCTCCATCCGAAATAGACGTGCGGTATTTTGCCCGTCTGGTCGCGCAGGTAAAGCATAAAGGCTGCGATGGCATTGGGCACGGCGGGGCTTTCCGTCCTCAGCACGCGATAGCCGCCCACATCAATGCCCTTCACTTTAAGGACGCCTGAAAACTCGGACGCATCGCCGGGGACGACTTCAAAAAAGAGAACCGGGTCGGAGGTCGGGATGTGATTGTCCACGCGTTTCTCACGCTCCTTAAACATATACTCTTCCAGATCGCCTTTATCGCAGCGATTAGCGACGATGCGAATCGTGCGCTTGCTCACCTCGTCAATAAATCTCCTGGCTGTTTCATCCAGCTCGACCTTTTCCACACGCAGCTCGGTGGTGCGCAACACGCGCGAGATTAATGAAGTCAGGACAATTGCCCCGATAAAGAAAGAAGCAATCTTGATGCCCTCCGGCCTCTCGCGTATGTTCTGGATGGTCGTGTAGGCAAAGACCAGCGAGATAAGCAGAAAAGCCCAGCGCATCTTTTGCCCGCAGCGCCAAGCGGAGATGGTCACGGCGATGGCAGCCGAACTCATCAAGACCAGCACGCCTGTGGCATAGGCTCCGCCCTGCGCGTTCACATCGGCCTTGAAAATGATAGTCACCACAAAGGCTATGAGGGTAAAGACCATCGTTAATGGACGCGTCGCCCCGGCCCATTCCGGAGCCATTCCATAACGCGGCAGGTAGCGCGGCACGATATTCAGCAATCCTGCCATTGCCGATGAACCCGCAAACCAAAGAATGAAAATCGTGCTTAAATCGTAGACCGTCCCGAACATGTCGCCCAAGTAGATATGCGCCAGATAAGCCAGCGCACGCCCGTAGGCTTTTCCGCCTACCGCAAACTCTGCGGGCGGGATGAGCATCGTCGTCACGAGGCTACTGGCAATCAGCAACACGCTCATAATCAAGGCGGCGGTCAGCAGCAGCATGCGCGTGTTGCGGATGCGGTGCGGCCCCTGCACTAAGGGCATCACGGCAACGCCGGTCTCAAATCCCGAAAGTCCGAGCGCCAGCTTGGGAAAGAGCAAAAGGGCGAT
>JACMLC010000314.1 GCA_014379795.1 Pyrinomonadaceae bacterium | reverse complement strand
TTCGCGCGGATGACTCAGGCAGGAAATTTCTGGATGCAACGCGCAAGTCCTGCACGGAATTTATAGCGGATGTCGCGCACTCGCGCTTTGATTTTAAGGACGATGCTATTGGAACTCTGGTCGAGTGGGCGCACATCATAGACGGCGCGCTCTATGAATCCCCTGCGCAGTGCGTGGAGTTGAAAGCGCACGCGCTCCAACTGATGCAGGTGATTGAGAGCGACCCGGACGATGCGTTTATCGAGCAGATTATCCGCGAGCTGGCACAGCACACGCTCGAAGAAGTGGCCTTGAGCGAAGAGGTGCAGCGACGCTTTCGCCCGATCCAAGCGCAGCACTTGGAAACGCTCGAACTCATCCGGCGCAAAGCTACATACGCGCGCGGCGTCGTCCAATTTGATCTGGTCGAAGACGGCATGGAAGGCTTTAATAAATTCATCCCTTATTATCTTTACCCGCAGACGACTTATTCCGTCGCGCTGACGCGCGGGACACACCGCACGAAAATCTCCGTCGGCTCGAACCCGTGGGCGCCGCGCCCGCGCACGCACAACATAGCCTCTATCTGCGAACGCTACGGCGGCGGCGGCCACGCGGTCGTCGGCGCGGTCTCGTTCGCGCCTGATGAAATCGAGAAGGGTCGCGCAGCCGTCCGCGAGATTGTCGAAGAGTTGTCAATGGACAGCGATTAGTGATAAGTAGAGCGGCAATGCAAAAAGCGATTTACATTCTGGCATTTATGGTTGTGGCTCAGATCAGTTTGCGCGCACAGGTATCGGAACCTGAGGCGAAGGTCAAGTGCCCCACAATCGTAGTCGAGTGTCCCACGGAGCCGGCAGACGATGGAGATTCCATTACATTCACGGCTCAAGTCAAAGATGCAGACCCGAACGCCAACTTAAAGTTCTACTGGACAAATTCGTCGGGCACCATCACCAGCGGTCAAAACACGTCCACGATTGTCATCAAAAAAGATGGCAGCCCCGGCAGTTTCGTCACCGCCACGGTCGAAGTTCTCGGGCTTGACGCTAGTTGTATAAATACTGCGTCATGCACAGAAACCATAGTGTGTCACGATTCCCCAAGCCGCCGCTTTGATAAATACGGTGAGATTGAAGAGGAAGATGAACAAGCGCGGCTCGACAATTTTGCGATAGAGTTGAATAACAATCCGGGCGCGCAGGGCTACGTTATCGCCTACGTTGGGCAACGCAGACGACGCGGAGTGGCGTCAGCGCGGCTTGAGCGCATCCGTGACTATGTAATTAAAGTGCGAGGCATCACTAGCGGTCGCATCGTGACAATAGAGGGAGGCCGTCGCCCTAAAACAGAGACCGAGTTGTGGATTGTGCCAACCGGCGCGGAACCTCCAAAGCCTACGCCATCAAACTAAATGAGATAAGACAGATTGAGGGGATCGCTCCAAAAGCAAATCCCCTCAATTGCCTTCACACTTCTCTTTCCAACTCCTAACGCGCCATCAATGCTTCAATCTCTTCGCCATGTTTCGGAACCTTGCTTGACAGCACGCGCGGGGCGTCTTGTGTGACCAGCACGTCGTCTTCGATGCGGACGCCGATGCCGAGGTATTTTTCGGGCACGTCTTTGGTATCCACAGAGATGTAGAGGCCGGGTTCGACCGTCATCACCATGCCGGGTTCCAGCTTGCGCGCTTCGTCCTTGTGATAGTAGCGACCGACATCATGCACATCCATGCCTAAATAGTGGCCGAGGCCGTGCATGTAAAACTGCTTGTACTTCTCTTCCTCGATCAATTTTTCGGGTTCACCCTGCAAGAGTCCGAGCCGCACCATGCCTTCGGTCAGCATCTCGATAGAGCGTTTTTTAATCTCGTCATTCGTCACGCCGGGACGCACCATCTCGACACAGGCGACCTGCGTTTCCAAGACGAGGTCGTAGATGTCTCGCTGCGCCTCTGTGAAGCGACCGTTGATCGGGAAGGTGCGCGTGATGTCCGAAGCGTAGCCGCGATATTCCGCGCCCGCGTCAATCAAGAGCAGATCGCCGTCTTTGAGCGTCGCGTCGTTGGTGATGTAATGAAGCACTGTGGCGTTCGCGCCGCTGCCGACGATGGTAGTGTAAGCCGGAGCCGCCGCGCCGCTCTTGCGGAAATGATATTCGATTAAAGCTTCGATCTCATATTCCTTCATACCGGGACGCGCGGCCTTCATCGCTTCGATGTGAGCTTCGGCGGCGATGTCTGCGGCGCGCTGCATCAGCTCGATCTCTTCCTCACTTTTTATCAGGCGAATCTCATGCAGGACTGCGCCGGTGTCTATGATGGCCTGCGGCGCTCTCTTGCCCTTGCGGCTCATGCCGCGCATGCGACGGATGCTGTTGATGATGAGGTGGTCGATCTCCGCGTTGCCGTTGCCGATGCGGTAGTACAGGTTGGCCGCGCCGTTCATCATGTCCGTGAGCTTTTCTTCAAACTCGGCGATGGGAAAGGCTGCGCTTGCGCCGTACTCGGAAAGCGCGCCCTCGACTCCTGCACGGCGTCCGTCCCAGACTTCCTTTTCCGGGTCGCGCGGCCTGACAAAGAGCGTGAAGGGATGCTCTTCATCCGCAGGCTTGATGACGGCGATGGCTTCCGGCTCTTCAAAGCCGGTCAAATAATAAAAATCCGAATCCTGCCGGAAACGAAAGTTGGAATCGTTGGAACGATAGATTTCGCGTGCGCTCGGGATGATGGCGATGGAATCTTCGCCGATGCGCTTCATAAACTCTGCCAGTTGCGGTCGAATCATTGCTTGCTCTCCTTAAAATGATTATCACCGCGCGGGGCGGCTCTCCGGAGAGTTATTGTAACCGAGAGGCGCGCCTTCGTGAAATTGAGAAGGTTTGAATTGCACCACAGCCTACACAAGCGGCTCGTTTTGAGTGATAATTCGCCACACGGAGAAAATGCTTTATGAGCGTCCAAACACTGACTCTGGCGACCACTGAAAACACAGAAATTATTTCGCACGACCCGGCGACCGGCGAAGAGGTCGGGCGCGTGCCGAATTTGTCAGCCGCAGAAGTGGCCGAAGCGGTGAAGCGCGCACGCGTAGCGCAAGGGCTTTGGGCTGCGCTGGATTTTAAAGAGCGCGGTCGCATCGTGATGCGCGCACGGCAGATCGTGCTTGATGAGATGGATGCTATCGCGCGTCTGATCTCAAGAGAATCCGGCAAGCCCGCGACCGAGGCTATCTCTATGGAGCTAACGCCGAC
>JACMLC010000313.1 GCA_014379795.1 Pyrinomonadaceae bacterium | reverse complement strand
CCTCCGGCGGAGCGTTCGCAATAATTTTTTGTTGCTCTGGGGATTCTTCGGGCTGTGCGTCCGGCACCGGGAAGAGCGAAAAGATTTTGGCGTTGTCAGACGACATCGGATGCGAGTTACGGAAAACTTGAATAAAACTTTTGTTAAAAAATTGCGGGGGCCGACGGCCAGCTTTCTGCGAAACCCCTTGATGTCCTCTGAAGCGCTTACGAGAGGCGGGCGGATTATATCACTCGAAGCGAGGATTGCAAGGGCATTAGATAAAAAGTTTCACAGCGACGATTATTGCTCTCGAAAAACTCTAAAAATCAATCGCCTGCCCTGTGCGCAGGGACTCGCGTATGCGGAAGGTGGCGCGCGTCGTCGCGGCTAAATCTTCCAGCGCAATCGGCGCGGGCGAGCTTTCGAGCACGACCGCACAGACAGCATTGATCTCATCCGCCTGCCCTTTATCCTGTGCGCGCAGCTTGCTCGTCTCCTCGCGCCCGTTGCGATACATGGTCGCGTTGCGAAAATCATCGAGCACAAAAGTCTTGCCTTCGCCGAAAATCTCCACGCGCTCTTTCGCCAAAGCCTTATCGCCTTCTGCTAGATATGCGATTGAGCCGTTCGAGCCGTCCGAAAAACGCAGCGTGATAAAGACCGAATCCTCGTCAACGATCTGATGATTGCGGCTCGTGATTGATTCCGCATAGACGCGCGTGGCGAGAGCGCCCGTCAGAAATTGCATGAGGTCTATGAAGTGACACGCTTCGCCGATGATGCGCCCGCCGCCTGTCGAAGCGTTCTGAATCCAGTGCTCGCGCGCGATGCGCCCGGCGTTGACGCGATAACACATAGAGAGCGGGGCTTGCCTGCCCGCGAAAAACTCTTTGGCCGCGCGCGCGTGCGGCGAGAAGCGACGATTAAAGCCGACCATCAACCGGCCTTCCGAATTTTCCGCAGCCTCCAACAAGCTCTGTAGCTCTGATTCATTCAAGGCCAGTGGCTTTTCGAGAAAGACGTGGCGATTTCGCTCAAGCGCGCGCCGCGCCAGCTCCGCGTGCGAATCATGGCGCGTGGCGATCACTATCAGATTCACTTCTTCATCATTAAGAATTTCATCCGCGCCGGACGCGCTATAAGCAAAGCCGTATCGCTCGCCGATGTTACGCGCAGTCAGGCCAGTGGCCGTCGCAATCCCCCTGAATTCTACGCCTGCTGCTTTGAAGTGCGGCAAGAGCATTCCCTGCGCATAGCCGCCCGCGCCGATCATCCCGACGCTCACGGATTTTTGCTGTCTGGAAACGCGCTGCGCCGTAGAAGCTTTGCTGGTCTCGATTCGTTGCTCAAGCTCGCGCTCTGTGTCGTAATTGAGCAGCACTCCCAAATACGGCTCGCCCGTCTCGCCTGAGATTAATTGATATGCGCGCTCGCCCTCGTCAATCGAGAAGCGATGCGTGATGAGTTTTTCGACATTGACGCGGCCTTCGGCAACGAGATCAAGAAAAGCTTCGATGTTGCGCCCCTCTGTCCAGCGCACGTAGGCGAATGGGTAATCATGCCCGCGCTCTTCATATTCCGGGTCGTAACGCCCCGGCCCGTATGACATGGAAATTTTCAGCGTCAGCTCGCGCTTGAAATAGAGATCGCGCGGCACGTCCATGCCGACCAGACCGACCGCGACGACGCGACCTTTGAGACGCGAGATTTCGCCCGCCAACTCAACCGGTTGATTCGATGAAGTCGCAGCCGTAATCAACACAGCATCCGCCCCGCGCCCGCGCGACCATTCCAAGACCGCGCGCTTTGCTTCAACATCACTGAGCGCGCCGCCGTCCGCGCCAAGCTTTCGCGCCAGCTCAATCTTTTTCTCGTCCACATCAAGGCCGTAGACGCGGCAGCCGTTGGCCTTCAAAAGCTGCACGGTGAGCTGTCCCAGCAGCCCAAGGCCGATAACTACGACCGCCTCGCCCAAAGTCGGCTCGGCCAGCCGCACCCCTTGCAAAGCGATGGCTCCGAGCGTGCCGAAAGCTCCGGCCTCAAACGTTGCTCCTTCCGGCAAGCGCACGCACAAGTTTTTCGGGACGGACAGAACTTCCGCATGCGAGGCATAACCGACGCCAGCGCACGCTACACGGTCTCCGACGCGAAACTCTGACACGTCTTCGCCGACGCCCGCGACGATGCCTGCCGCGCTGTATCCGAGCGCGCTCGAAGAGCCAAGCTTTGAGCGCACGGCATCAAAGGTATTCAACAAGCCTTCGTCCTTAACCTTCTGAATGACTTTTTTAACCAGCTCCGGATGCTCGCGCGCTCTGCCGATCAAACTTTTCTTAGCCGTCTCGACAGCCATCCGCTCAGTGCCCGCGCTGATGAGCGAAACACTTGTGCGCACCAGCACGCGCCCGCGCTGCACGACCGGCTGCGGCACATCCGCGACGGCGAGCTGGCCTGTTTTCTGATTCTGCAAAATTTGTTTCATAACGCAGGGGCTATTCGATGCTTTCGGATTCGCTCTTTCGTTTTTAGCACACCGCCAAGGCAAAGGGCAAAAGCCATGTCGGAATTGCTTTTGATTTCCCGACGGCTTTCTTGCGGGAATGTTGGCAAGTGCGGGTGTATGCTATAGTTAAAACCTCAATCGCTTTGTTTCTGAGTTGAGAAGAAGAGACAGGCGAATCACAAATCTGGGAGCTAATCCGTAAACGAATGAGTATCTGGCGTGGGTTGAAGCGTAAGCTGGGGCTTGATAATGTTTCCGCCGAGCGCAGCCCGATCAATGTCTTTCTGCTTGATGATGACAGGCGACGGCACGATTGGTTCGCGAAGCGTTTCAAAGGCGACTATCTCGACATCGCCGAAGACGTGTCGAGCGCGCGCGAGATGTTGAGCGAGAATTTATACGACGCGATTTTCCTAGACCACGACCTGCTGCCGGAGCATTACCACTCGCAGGCGACAGACGACGAGCGCACGGGCTACGCCATCGCTCTCTGGCTCGCCTCAACCCCTGAGATACAACGCGCCTCAACCATCCTAGTCCACACGCGCAACGCAGACGGCGCCATGCGGATGGTCGAAGAACTGCGCCGCGCCGGACGCAACGCCGAATACGTCCCCTTCCCCATGCTCGCGCAAAAAATTAAAAACTACTGGCAAAGATAGAAGAAGGTAAAAGTAAAAAGGTAAAAGGCAAAAGTGAAGCAGGCTTGAATGCTTCCTTACTTTTGCCTTTTACCTTTTTACTTTTACCTTGAATGGTGGCCAGGGACGGAATCGAACCGCCGACGCCGGCCTTTTCAGGGCCGCGCTCTACCGACTGAGCTACCTGGCCTCTTCGCGCGCTTGGAGGCGGAAAGAGCGAAGTATAAGGAGACTCAAAGAGAGTGTCAACCAAGGCAAGTCCGGAAGCGGCTGTATTTTCAGTTTGTTACGAATCTGTGAGATTACTATCAAAAAAGCGTTGACAGTTTTGACAAGAGGTGTATAATCCCGTCTCGTTGATAAGGATGAGGCCGGTCATCTAAAAGATCAGCCGGGTCGCAAGACAATCATCCAAAAGCCCGAACATTGATAGTACCCGCCCGTGCCAGCTTGGACGCCGAGGCCGCCCCCCGGAATCGCTACATTCAAGTTGGCACAGCTTTTTTTAAAGCTATTGTTTTTATTGAACAATCCGCTGATTCCCTTTTCATTCTATTCCCGCTCATCCCTGCTCAATTCCGCTAGGTAGTGGACAAAAAGTGGACAGGCTGTTTCCGGCACATTGACACTCGCGAAATCAGGTTTAATTAGGCCATAGGCCGCAAAAGCGAACAGTAAATAGAAGTACCATCTTCTGCTCTGGCATATCCTGTTAGTTTAAATATTGACCCTTTCCGCTCACCGTTTTATTCTACCCCCTCGCGCAATCTTTGGAGTTCCCATTCTCCGGTTTTCTTTTCAACCTTTTCGCTTTACAGGTGATTCAATGAACAGAGCCTTCCACAGCTTGCGAATCCTAATTCTAACCCTAGCCATGGCTCTCTTACTCAGCCCTTCAGTTATCGCTCAAGGGGGAAGAGACCTCAAGCTCTCACAAACTGAAGGCCAGATCAACGGCAAGCGAATTGCTCTAGTCATCGGTAACGGCGCATACGCTACCTCGCCACTGAAGAATCCGCCCAACGACGCGACCGACATGGCCAAGTCTTTATCGAATGTTGGTTTCACCGTCGAGCACGGCATCAATCTCACGCAGCGGCAGATGAAGGCTATGATTCGTGAGTTCGGGCAGAAGCTCAAAGCCGGCGGGCAGGGCTTGTTTTACTTTGCCGGGCACGGAGTGCAGTTGAAGGGACGCAACTATCTAATTCCGGTGGATGCCGAGATCACAAGCGAGTCGGACGTGGAAGACCAGGGCGTGGATGCAGCTCTGGTCTTAGGTTTGATGGATGAGGCGGGCAATGGATTGAACGTGGTTATTCTGGATGCGTGCAGGAATAATCCTTTCGCCCGGAGTTTCCGTTCTACCACGAACGGGCTTGCACAGGTGGACGCTCCGACCGGAACCCTAGTGGCGTATTCGACGGCTCCGGGGAAGGTAGCCAGAGACGGCACAGGGCGCAACGGAGCCTACACAGCACAGTTGTTGAAGCAGATCAGTGTGCCGGGGTTGCCTATTGAAGAGGTGATGAAGAGGGTGCGGGCTAACCTGAAACAACTGACTAACGGGGAACAGGTGCCGTGGGAGTCGTCATCGCTGGTTGGAGATTTTTACTTCACCGCCTTGAGCTCGCCGGCGAATAAGGAGAGCGCAAGCAGCAAGGTTATCCCAAAATCTGAAGTTGTGAACCGTGACCCCATTGATCCTGCGGCTATCGAGTTAACCTACTGGGATACTATCAAGCACAGTACTGATGCGGAAGACTTCAAATCTTATTTGCTGGAATATCCGGTCGGGCAGTTTGCTTCACTGGCACGGAATCGAATTAGCCACCTTGAAGCCGCCAGCAAAACAGTAGAAGCAAAATCGGTTTCGGCTGACAGTAGTGCAACGGAACTCGCGTTTTGGGATTCGATAAAGACAAGCACCAATGCTGATGACTATAAAGCCTACCTAAAGAGATATCCGAGCGGCACCTTTGTCGAGCTTGCGAACAACCGGTTGGCGAGCATAGATATTGGCATTAAAGAGAAAGAAGCTGCGGAAGTTAAGCGGCGTGAGGCCGCTGAGTTTGCGAAGATTTCGGTGGCAGGCACGCGCTGGCGAGGCCACTCGCCGGGGAAAGACAAAGAGTACATCATAGAGTTTGCCGCTGACGGAACCTTTCATATGACGCTCGATTTTTTTGGTACTTACACGATCAATGGACCCTGGACGCAAAATCAGCTGGAGGTTAAGGGCCGTGACCTGCAACCCAGCGATAGTATGCCTGGCATGAACGGCGCAGAAGTGAATCTGACCTTAACGCCTGACGGACAACGCATGGAAGGTGAATGGCACAAGAAGAATGGTAAAAAGTATCGCCTGATAATGCAGAGAGACAGCAGTAGTCATTAGCGGGGTAGGTCTGAAAAGATCTTTTCACGGCTATTCGCCATATTGCGGCTTATGAGCCGGATGACAAGCTGGCACAGCTTTTTTTAAAGTTATACCAGATTGCAGAATAAAATAAGGAAGAGCGGGGGCAAGCCACCCTTCCTCACCATGAGACACTTTAACTTGAATCATCCAAGCCACACTAATTGGCAGGTCGGGAAGAGGGGCTTGCCCCCGCTGCTCTCTGCTTCACTTGCTACGATTGTTCCGTTCACTTGACCGTCAATACTGTCTTCGCGAAATACTCTGTCAGGTTGCCGTGTTTCATCATGAGTTCGCGCTTTCCCCAGGCGATGATGTAAACGCTGTAAGTTCCGGCGGGCAGCTTTAACTGGTCGCCGACGGTGGCGTACTTGCGGTTCGTCTCTCCTATGTTCTGCTGATACTCATTTACGAATTCCACATCTTTGCCATCAGCGCCCTGCTTGTAGAAGACGATGCCGATGAAGTCCACTCCGACCGGCGCTGAATTTTCGAACAAGACATTGAAGGGCGAGTTCGCTGCCCATTCGTTCGACTGTCCGACGCATTTCCAGTCGTCATCAATTTCTTTGCAGATGCTGACCTTGCCCTGAACGGCGGCGCTCTTGCCAGCCTCTCTGGTTTGGGCTTGAGCGGTAGAGACAAATAACATCGAACAGCAAACCGACAACGCAAAAAGCGTTAGATACCGGGTTTGTTTGGACAACAGCATAATCCTATCTCCTTTCGTGTTGGCGAATATTAGCGACCGCGAGAATCCTGAGTCAATGATTCAGAATTGAGTCAGGCGATTTGAATCGCTTTTAGAGAGCGTTCAAGAACGCTACAAGGTCGGCTCTCTCCTCGTCCGTGAAAACGAACTCAGAGCGATTCTCGTAGTGGCGCACCACTTCCTCAAGCGTCGCGGCAGCGCCGTTATGAAAGTACGGCGCGCGTGCGGCCAGCCCTCGCAAGGTCGGCGTCTTGAAGAGACCGAGGTCGTCCCATAGCCCTGTGATGTTGCCCCTGCCCGCGTCTGTCAACTGGCGTGTCTCGCCCGTTGTTCGATTGCGGAAGGTGTAGAGGGGCAAGTCCGGTT
>JACMLC010000312.1 GCA_014379795.1 Pyrinomonadaceae bacterium | reverse complement strand
GAACATCCTGTCTATCGTCTCCGGCGTGCGGCGCAAAGAGATGTACTGCGCCAGCGCGGCGTTAATGGCTTCAGAGCTGTTCATGCCGAGAGCGAAGCTATAACGCATGCGAGAACTGGTGGCGTTCAGCTTCTCCTGCGGAATCAATTCAGTCGTGTAGCGTTTGAACGTCTCCAACACTTGCTCGCGCACGTAATCCATATCTTCCGCTTTTTTGACGCGCACCCATGCGCCGAACAATTCGGGGTCGAAAGAATCATCAAACGAAGGAGAGATGACATCTACTTTCTGCTCCTTGATGACCAGACGTTGGTAGAGGTCTGAGTTCGAGCCAAAGGCGATGACGGACAACAGATCAAGCGCGGCTTTATCCTTGCTTGCATCATCATAGGCCGGAGCGCGGAAGGACACAGTGACCCACGGCAGCGTCTGCGAAGGCCAATCCACATGCGCCGTGCGGGCTTCGGTCTGCTCAGGCTCTTTGGGAATCTGCGGCACGTAGTTGCCCTTCTTCCAATCGCCCCAATATTTTTTCGTGAGCGAGGCGGCCTGCGCCTGCGTCACATCGCCGACGATCACGATGGTCGTGTATTCCGGGCGATAGTAGCGATTAAAAAATTCAAGGCTGTACTCGTACTGGTTCGGGAAATCTTCTATGTCCTTGAGGTAACCCATGGTGGTGTGCGCGTAGGTGTGCTTTTTGAAGGCCGTCTCGCGCACGACTTCATAGAGCTTCGAGGTCGGGCTGGCGCTGTTCTTGTTGTACTCGCCGAGCACGGCCAGAGCTTCCGTTTTATAAGGGTTGCGCTCGTACTTCAAACGCTGAAAACGGTCTGCCTCAAGCTCCATAATCTGCGGCAGATCTTCTTTGGAAAAGACTTCATGATAAACGGTGCGGTCGCTTGAAGTGTAAGCGTTGGAGTCGGCTCCGGCGCGCTTCAGAATCTCGTCGCGCTTCTCTGCGGGAAAATTTTCGCTCCCGCGAAACATCAGGTGCTCGAAAAAGTGCGCATAGCCGCTCTTGCCCGGCTCGATCTCGTTGCGCGAGCCTGTCTGCACCACGATGTAGAGCGAAACGAGGTTTGGATAGTCCGTCGGGACGGTGATAAGACGCAGCCCGTTCGGGAAGTCGTCTATCGTGTATGGATAAGGAAAGACTTTGCGCGACTGCTTATTGTTCTGCGCGAAGACGGCGCAGGCCATAGCCAGCAGCAACAAAACGGCGATCAGTTGTTTCATGCTCAGGAGCTCCCTACAAAAGATTTTAGATTTTCGGATAGAAGGGGACGAAAAATAATTATACACGAATGCACTCGCGTGTGCGACGCGGGGCACGGGTGTTCGATTTAAGCAGCCGTTTGAAAATTCCGTTAAGCCGTGCGAGCGGCTTGAAACGAAATTTGCAAGCTGCATTTTTAGCTTGAATTGAATCATCAGAAGTTTCATAATTTGTGGCATGAGTGAAGAGACCATCCAAAACATGCCGGATGATCGCTCTTTCGAGGGGCGCGTCTTTGCCCGTTTTGATGCGCTCGACACAAGCATGCGTGATTTTGACTCGCGCCTCAAACAGCTCGAAGCGAAATCTTATGACACAAAGCCTATCTGGGAAAACGCGCTGAAAGAAATTACCGAGACTCGCGCAGAGATGCGCGAGGGGCTGGAAAAGTTACGCGTTGAAATAGAAGCGGGGTCGCGCCGGGTTGAGCGTAAAATTGACATCTTGAATCAGAACATTCTTGACGTGCGTGCTGACCAGCGAGAATTGGAAGAGCGCGTCACTAAACTTGAACCGCAGCCCACACAGTAATTCCTCTCAAGCAACATCTTTAACCTTAAACTTATTGCAAAACCTTCATTCGTGACTGCTGCCTGCAAGCTCTGCGGCTAGCTCACGCGGGACTTGCAAGACTTTTTCCCACGCTGAATTATCCTCTCGCATCTGCACGGTTAATTCATCACGCAGGGAGCGCAGCCGCGCGCTCAGCGTGACGGGATAATTTTCCAAGTCGCGGAAGTGTGAGCGTTGTTCTTCGACGAGCTTTTTCTGTTTAGTGATAGACGGAATCGCCCTGTGATGCCCGTTCTCCCAGAAGGGAAGCAGCAGCCGTTCGGTTCGGGCGGCATCAGCAATAGCTATCTCTTCATCATCAAGACCGATGACATCCGCGACGTAGAAGTTTTCGGCATCCATCCCGCGAAAGATTTGCAGGCGACCGGGCAGCGTGGATTTTTCGGGCGTGTTAGAGGCTTTCAGTGTCGGGCGGTCTTCGATCAGGCATTGTTTGAAGATGACGCCCGCGACCGCTTTGACCTCGCTTGAGAGCTTCGTGCCGATGCCGAAGCCTGCGGCTTGCGGAAATTCCTCAACAATGCGCTGCACTTTCTCGACATCAAGATCGCCCGTCAGAATCGGCATCAGATCATGCAGGCCGTTGGCTTCAAAAAAGCTCAGGCACCATGCTCCGAGCTTTGCCAGATCGCCTGAATCAAGGCGAAAGCCTCTGAAGGCGCGACGCCGCGCTTCCGTTGAAGTTGCAGCCATCGCTGCGTGAACCGCTCCCATGTGAACATCTATCGTGTCGAGAAGGAGCGTCGTGCCGTTCGGGTTCGCATCCAGCCAACGCTCGAACGCGACCTGCTCGAAATGTTTGGGCTGGCCTGTGCGCGTCTCTATCTCCGGCTCGTACATAAATTCCGTGTACGCCTGTTGCCAGTAGTGCGCCTCAGTCCCGACCGCAGGGATGTCCAAGCGATGCGCGGCCTCCATGTTCGACGTGTCGTTAAAGCCGCCGATGAACGCAAAGGTGGCGACTTCGACCGCACGCTCTATGTCGCCGTTGCGTCGGAGGCTAAAGTCCGAGAGCCAACGCTCTCCCGCCGCTATGCGAAATTGCAAAGCGAGGCTCGCCGTCGTCATCGGCAGATCAAAGGCATGCTCGAACTTAATCTCCTGCGCCTGCACGAGACCGAACGGGCCTGTGATGTCCGCGATAGGCTCGTTGGCAAAGAGAATCGTGCCGGGACTGACTGCGCGCACGCGCCCGACGAATTGCGTGTCTTCGAGCGCACGCGCGAACAGCTCAAGCCCGCCGCGATCCTGTTCGAGAAACCGCAGGCGCGGGCGGTCAAGCTGGCTGTCAACCAGCAGCCGCACCAAACGCTCGTGCCCCAAACACGGAGCATACTTGAGCTTGCGCTGCGTCACGTAAAAGGTCGCCTGCGCCTCGCTCAACAGCTTGTCCCTTAAGCGCGTCACGTCCTTGTACGACGCATTGCCCATCGCCGCGTGATAACGATCAATACTCAGAGTTCCCATAAAAAAATCAGTGATAAGTGATGAGTGATAAGTGATGAGATAAAGACAAAAGTTTTTTCTTATCACTTATCACTCATCACTTATCACTGCCTTCAAATGATTTGCGCTCCGGCTTTTCGCATCTCTTCGATGGCGCGTGCGCCGTCGCCGGGTTGAAGCTCGACGGGGCGCATGGCGTCTGCGATAGCTTTGACTTTAAACCCTTCGCGCGCGGCATCGAGAGCGGTTTGCTTGACGCAATAATCCGTCGCAAGGCCGCCGACCCAAACCTCTTCGACGCCCTGCTCGCGCAGGAGGGAAGCGAGGTCTGTTT
>JACMLC010000311.1 GCA_014379795.1 Pyrinomonadaceae bacterium | reverse complement strand
TTGCGGTTTGGCAATCCCGCTCAGGCGGTCTAAAATCTGTGCGACTACGGTCATCAGCCAATTCTCCTTGGAGGTGCGTTTGGTCACACACATCTAAGCGGGAATTGGCTGTTCTTGTCAAAAACTGTCCGAACTATTGATAGATCATTTCAAGATTATCCATCGGGGGTAGAGATAACCCGGGCATTGAAACTTTCGAGCGACGGAAAAACGCTGACTCAAACCATCAGAGTTCTTTCTCAAAACCTTGCTCCCGGAAAAAAACGCTCCATCATTGAACCCCTGGGGAATCATCCGGTTGAGTTTAAAAGAATCTTTATTCGAATTGAGAAGTAGCGCGCCATAATATAAGTTGATGCGCTCGCATGAGTCTAGTAGCATCTGATTTCCGACAAGAGGTCTGACTTTAAACTCTCTCTCTGAGGTGCAAAGATGGAAGCGCTTGGCATGGTTGAATGTATGGGGTTGGTGGCGATGATCGAGGCTGCGGATGCGATGGTCAAGGCCGCGAACGTGACGCTCGTGGGTTACGAGAAGATTGACGCGGGGCTGGTGACGGCGATTGTGCGCGGAGAGGTCGGGGCGGTCAAAAGCGCGGTCGAAGCCGGCGCGGCAGCCGCGAGCCGTGTCGGGACGGTCGTCGCCACGCACATTATCCCGCGCCCGCACGGTGATGTTGAGGTCGGCATCTCTGTTTTGAAGACGGGCGAGACGACGCGCAAGAAAATCTCCGGCTCGGTCAGAGGGCGCGATTAACAAACGCTGGCATGAATGCTAAACCGGCTCAGCAGGTGGTTGAGGCTGAAGAGCCTGCTTCACGAAATGAAGAAGCAAGTTCCAGCCGTGAAGAGTCCGCCGAAGACGCTCATCCTCAAACTCGTTTCCTGACCACGCGCCGCAGGCAGCTCCTTCTTGGCGGCTTGATAATTTTTCTCGTTGCCTTCGGCGTGCGTTTTCTGTGCTGGCACGATGCGCGCTCTGAGGCCGTGAAAGTGCAGAGCGGCGTCACGGAAGGCTACAAGCACATGGCGCGGCTGCTGGTGCAAGGCGGCATCGCTTCTTTCTTTAATCCTCACTCTCCTTTGAGCGACCCGAACCTTTTGGGACACCCGCCCGGTTATCCGGTTGTGCTGTGGCTGCTCTTCAACGCGTTCGGTGAATCGGACACGGCGATTCAATTCTTCCAAATCATCATGGATGCGCTGGCGGCGGTGTTAGTTTTTCTCATCGCTGCCGAACTCTTGCCCGTAGCTGCCGGTCTCATAGCGGGATTGATGGCGGCTCTGGCTCCGCAGTTCGCCTGGAACTCTGTGTTGTTGTTGCCGGACACGCTGGCCGTGCTGCCGGTTCTGCTGGCGGCCTATTGCATCATACGCGCATATAAGCGTCCTCGATTTTGGTTGATGCTGGCGGCGGGCGCGCTGGTCGGCGTCTCGTGCTGGCTGCGCGCGAACGCGATGCTGCTCGCGCCGTTTCTGCTCTTGATAATTCCCATCCTGTTCGAGCGCGGCAGGCGTGTGCGTCCGGCGGCTGCGCTCCTTGGCGGCATGTTGCTCGTTATCGCGCCGCTCACGATTCGCAATGCGTATGTGTTCGGCTACTTTATTCCGGTCTCGCTGGGCGCGGGGCAGACCTTAATCGAAGGCATCGCGGATTACGACACGGAAGGGAAGTTCGGTCTGCCAAATACAGACCTCGGCGTGATGCGTTTGGAGGCGCAGGAGCATGGCCGTCCTGATTATTACGGCACGCTCTTTAACCCTGATGGAGTCAAGCGCGAACGCCTGCGGCTCAGTCGCGGCTTTAAAGTAATTCGCTCCAACCCAATCTGGTTTTCAGGCGTGATGGCGCAACGCGCCGCATCCATGCTCAGGCTTGAACGCGCGCGGCTGGTATCTTCCTCGCCGCCCGTCTCGCACACTTTGTCTGTGATTGATGCGATGCCGCCCGTCTGGTCGCAAACGCCTGCGGAATTGATGGCTGCGGGCAAAGCTTTATCCGCGAACGCCAAAGCTTCGCTGGCAGTTGATGAGCAGTCTTTGAATTTAACCGGAGATGATTCCAAGTACGACGCGCAATTCGTCTCCGCTCCGGTCGCCGTCGAAGCAAAGACGGATTACGCGTTCAGGATTCCCGTCAAGCTCAGGCAGGGAAGAATGATTCTCAGTGTGAAAAGCGTTGATCGAAACGAAGTTTACGCTTCAACGATTATCGAGATGATGGAAGGCAAGACGCCGGACGAGCAGCCGCTCACGGTGATTCAAATGCCTTTTGTGAGCATGAGCAAAGATCGCGTGCAAGTGGTTTTTGCCAATGGGGCTTCAACACCCGTGCAGCCCGTCGTGCAAATCGGTCGCGTGGAATTCTTCGCGCTTGGAGCGTCTTCAAATGTGTGGACGCGCTATCCACGCGCGCTCGTTCACGCAGTGCAGAGATTATTCTTAACCGCCGTCATGCTGCCGCTCGTCATCATCGGCATCGTGTTGCTTGTCAGAGCCAAGCAATATCGCACGCTCGCCATTCTGCTCATCGTCCCGGCCTATTATTTCTGCGTGCAGTCTGCGTTGCACACAGAATACAGGTACGTGCTGGCGATTCATTATTTTCTTTTCGTGCTGGCGGCGTTCACGCTCTACTCGATAGGCAGCGCGTTGTGGCATAGGCTGCGAGGAAGACAAATCTTTCAGCGATTGTTCCGCTTAGGGCAGATTAAATAGCTCGCTGCATCAAAATATCACGTTGCGGGTCAGAGCCAAGTTGAAAAACATGCTCTCCAACTTCATGGAAATCCCACTTTCGATAAAATGCCAGAGCGCGGCTGTTGTGTTCCCATACTCCAAGCCAGATGGTTTGACATCCCAGCTCGTGTGCTTCATTCATGCATCGCTGCATTAATGCTTGTCCTACTCCGCGCCCAAGCCATTTTCGGGAAACATACAACCGTACCAATTCAATAGGTTTTTGACCTTCGACGCCTTGTAATGCTTCACCCGCATGGATTTTTGCGTAACCCGCCGCATTACCGCCAACCTCTGCAATGAAAAAGACAGATAAAGGGTCGGTCAATTCCGCTGTCAGCTTTTCAAGGTTAAATGAGGCAGCTAAATATGCCGCCATATCCTCAGGCGTGTTGTCTTCAGTGAAGGTTTCGGCAAATGTTTGCGCCCCCAATTCTGCTAGCAAATTGGCATCTTCGATTCGGGCGCAACGGATGTCTAGAGTAGAGTTTTCCATCAGCCTCTTACTCATCGCTTGCGTTTTCAGTTGGCTCAGCGATGAAGCGATAGCCGATGCCTCTGACCGTGAGCAGGTGGCGCGGTTTAGACGGCACTTCTTCGATATACTTTCTGAGGCGCACGATAAAATTATCAATCGCGCGTGTGTCCGTGTCTTCGTGCAGGTTCCAGACCTCTTGAAGTATTTGTTTGCGCGCGACGATGCGCCCCTCGTGCCGTATGAGATAGCGCATCAGCTCTGCTTCCATCAGTGTCAGGCGAACGCTTTTTTCGCCGACACGCAATTCGAGCGCGGCGAAATCAATCGTCTTGCCGTCAAAGACAAAAGCCGCTTCGGCCAATTCACTCGCCAGAATTTCTTCCTGAGAAGTGTTTTTGGCAGTCCCCTGAAGCCACTCGCGCCGCCTGAGCAGCCCGCGCAGACGCGCCAGCAAGATCGTCAGCTCGAAAGGCTTTGGCAGATAATCGTCTGCGCCCGATTCAAACCCGCGCAGGACATCTTCCGGGCGACCGCGAGCCGTGAGCATCAGCACAGGCACGAACTGCCCTGCCTCTCTCAGCTTTGCCGCGACCGTAAAACCGTCCGCACCGGGTAGCATCACGTCCAACACGACAGCATCGTAACGCTCGCGTTCTGCCAGCAACAGTTCAAGCGCGGCTTCGCCGTCGCCGGAAATGTCAACCTCGTAACCTTCGGCCTCCAGGTTAAAGCGCAGGCCGTTAGCCAGATGCGCCTCGTCCTCTACAATCAGCACGGCGCTCATCTCTGCTGCACCCTCGGAAGAAGAATCGTAAACGTGCTGCCAGAGCCTTCGCCTGCGCTCTCGGCAAAGACCCGCCCGCCGTGCTTTTCGACCACCGAGCGAACGATAAAAAGCCCCAGCCCGGTTCCCTTAATGCGCCGCACGACGCGTCCCGGCACCCGATAAAAACGCTTGAAAATTTGTTTGAGCTGCCCGCTCGGAATGCCTATCCCGCTATCGGTTACGCGCACCGCGACGCGCCTGTTATCAACCGCTTCGACTTCGACTGACACGTCTACTTCCTCTGTAGAATATTTGACGGCGTTATCAATCAGGTTCGAGATGGCCGCGCGCAATTCGTCCGCATCGCCTTTGACGCTGGCGCGCTCCCCTTGCGGCAAAGATTCGGCGAAGCGCAAGGCCGCGCTGTTCAGCTTATAGCGCGTGCGCGCCAGCTCAAGACATTCGAGCGCCATCTCGCTCATGTCAATCACAGAGCTTTGCACAGGGAGGCGGCGATGCCCGCTCTGCCCTGCGCGCAAAACCAGCTCGACCGTATTCAACAGGCGGTCGCTGTCGGCCAGCATGATGTCGTAAAACTCTCGCCTGCGCGCTTCATCCACTTCGCGTGTTTTGAGGGTTTCGAGATAGAGGCGAATCGAGGCAATCGGAGTTTTCAACTCATGCGTGACGGCGTTGATAAAGCCGTCGTGTTGTTCGTTGCGGCGGATCTCACGCACCAGAAAAGTCGTGTTGAGGACGACACCCGTGATGAGGACTATGAAAAAGACTATGCCGAGCGTGAGCAGCGCGACCTGCCGCCAGTTAAGCAGAATCCAGCCGACATTCAAGGCCACCGCCAGCGCGACCAGACACGCGCCGAGCGTGATAAAAAAGACTATGGATTTGCGGCGACGACCCTTAACGCGCATACACGCATTGTAGCAGGGAAGCGGGCGGAAGGCGGAAGGCGGAAAGCAAAAGGATGAAGGCGGAAGGCGAAAGGATAAAGGAACTGCTATTAAACCTGAACCGCACAAGGCTCAATAGCAGCTCCTTCATCCTTCATCCTTCCGCCTTCATCCTTGCTTTTCTACGCAGCTTTTGAGAGCGCGTTATCGAGCGCGTCGCTCTTGGCAGAGGGCATATAAGCTGTCTTGTTAATCAGCTTGATGGAACTCGCCAAGCCCATCATTTGCAGCAGGCGGATGCCATACCAGTTCATGTCTATCTCGTACCACTTGAGGCCATGACGCGCGGCGGTCGGGTGCGCGTGATGATTATTGTGCCAGCCTTCGCCGAAGGTCAGCAGCGCGACCC
>JACMLC010000310.1 GCA_014379795.1 Pyrinomonadaceae bacterium | reverse complement strand
CTTTTAACGATCTCGCTGACAGTGCGCCCGTCGGCATTGCGTCCAGCAAGACGCGCCTGAGTGGCCTTCATCACCGCGCCCATCTCGCGCATGGAACTGGCACCTGTTTCATCAATGGCTTCCGCGACAGCCTTTTCGATCTCTTCACGCGAGGCGGCTTGCGGCAGGTAAGCTTCAATCACAACAATCTCCGCGCGCTCCTTGTCTGCCAATTCCTGCCGCCCGGCTTTCTCATATTGCTCTATGGAATCGCGCCGCTGTTTGACGAGCGATTGCAGAGCTTTGACCATCTCTTCATCCGTCAATTCGCCGCCCTTCTCGATCTCGCGGTTCATCACATTGGCCTTGACCATCCGCAGCGTCGAGAGCCGCGCCGCATCCTTGGCCTTCATCGCGGCGGTCATGTCCGAGACGATACGTTCTTTTAAACTCATCTTCCGTGTTCCTTTAATCGCAAACTTTTTCCAGCCAAATCCAGATTTACAATACTCTAGCGCAACCAGCCGAACTTCGGCTAATATAACGGCGCACTTTGTCCTAAAAACCGGAGGGCGGCAAGAGCGGTTTTTCCAACCGAAGCTATCTTTGCACGCCCGCGCTTGTCTGCTGGTAATCGCACATTTCCCTTGCCTGAACGGATCAAATGCTTTCTCCTAACACGATTCTGCAAAATCGCTATCGCGTCATACGCCAACTCGGACAGGGCGGGATGGGGACTGTCTACGAAGCGATTGACGAGCGCGTGAGCTGCGTGGTCGCCGTCAAAGAGACGCTGGCTGGAACGGACGGCGAAGCGTGCCGCGCCTTCGAGCGTGAGGCTGCACTGCTGGCTAACCTGCGCCATGCGGCTCTGCCGAAGGTGATGGATCATTTTACAGAAGACGGCGGGCAGTTTCTCGTGATGGAGTATGTGCCCGGCTACGACTTGGCCGAATTGTTGGAGATGCGCGGGATGGCGTTCCCACCTGCGCAGGTGCTTCAATGGGCGGACGAACTGCTCAAAGTTTTGGAATACCTGCACGGGCGACAGCCGCCTATCCTGCATCGTGACATCAAGCCGTCGAATTTAAAGCTGACCAGACAGGGCGAGATTTTCCTGCTCGACTTTGGCTTGGCCAAAGGCTCTGCCGGGCAGATGCAGACGCTTCTGACCAGCCGCAGCGTGCGCGGCTACACGCCCGTCTATGCCTCGCTCGAACAGATTCACGGCAAGGGCACAGACCCGCGCAGCGATCTTTATTCACTGGGCGCGACGCTCTATCACCTGTTGACCGGCGCGCCACCGAAGGATGCGCCGACGCGCTTTGATGCTTTTGAGAATGAGCAGCCAGACCCGTTGCTACCGCTTGACGAGATTAACCAGCAGGTCTCGCCAGCCGTCGCCGCAGTTATCCATAGCGCGTTGGCCGTGAGCCGTAAGAGCCGACCCGCCAACGCCGCAGAGATGCGCCGCGCCTTGCACGAAGCGAAGGAAGAGACGCGCTGCGCCGAAGCAGAACGCTACGAAAGGCTTGAACGAGAGAAGCACCATGCCGAAGAGGCCGCGCGCCTGCTTGCGGAAGCGGAAGCCGCACGCAAAGCCGCCGAAGCGAAATCAGCGCGTCGCCGCGAGGCTGAAGAAGAAGATCGGCGACGGCAAGAGGAAGCCGAAACACTGCGCTTGCAGGAAGAGCAAAGACGCCTGCGCGCAGAGGAAGAACGAAAACGCCGCGAGACTGAAGAAGAGATGCGCCGCCGCGTGGAGCGGGCAAAATCTGAACAGACAAAAGCCGCTCAGACTGTCGCTGCGCAAACGCAGAGAGCGAAAGACGCGGATGCGCCTCCCGCAGCTTCGGGCGTGAAAACGTTGAAGGGGCAGCCAGAGCAGCTATACAAAAGCGCAGAGACTTTAAATACGCCTCAAGCGAGCGGGATGGCTGGCGAAACGGAGAGGGGCAGGGGCAGCAAGCGCACATTAATAATCGCCGCCGCCGCTGCTCTGGCCGTTATGGTCATTGTCGCAGCCGTTTGGATGATGCGCGGAGATTCTAACGCTTCGAGCGAGAGTGCGCAGCCGCAACAGTTGAGCGAAGGGCAGGCATCAACAGTCCAGCAACCGGGCGAGACGACATCGCAGTCAACACAGCCACCTGCCGGGATGAAGTATGTGCAGGGCGGCGAGTTTACGATGGGGCGCGACGGCGATGAGACAGGCTACGAGAGTCCCGCGCATCGTGTGACGGTCAAGCCCTTCTACATAGACACCTATGAAGTGACCAACGAGGAATACGCGAAGTTTATCAAGGCGACGAATCGCCGCGCTCCGCCCGGCTGGACTAACAATAGTTATCCGAACGGAGCGGCACGCAAGCCTGTGACGGGCGTGACTTGGGATGATGCGAACGCTTATGCGAAATGGGCTGGCAAGCGTCTGCCGACCGAGGAGGAATGGGAATTCGCCGCACGCGGCACGGACGGGCGTCGTTACCCTTGGGGCAATGAGCCGCCAAGTGGCTTGAGCCTTGAAGATGAAAACAGATTGAGCGAGCTGAGAAACAAACGGAGGCAGTTGCTCGTCACCTACACAGATGAGTGGCCGGAAGTAGTAGAAATAAATCGGCAGATTGCCGTTCTGGAAAAGAAGCTTAAAGAATCAACGCTGCTAGCTAACAGCGGCGACATCGTTGATGGGCTGGCTGATGTCGGCTCGTACAAAGGCGCATCACCCTACGGCGCGTTCGATATGACGGGCAACGCCTGGGAGTGGACTGCGAGCAAGCTGATTCCGTATCCGGGCGGCAGCTTGCAGATTAAAATCTCAGACGATGTGAAGGTCATACGGGGCGGCACATATTCGAGCAATCAAAAGCAGGCGACGACAACCTACCGTCGCGGCTGGCGCGCGAGCGGGGAAGAAGACTACGGCAACACAGGCTTTCGCTGTGTCAAAGATATTACGCAGAGGTGAGCTATGAAAAGAGGTTCATTAACATTGAGAGCTTTTGTGATGATTGCCGTATCGGTAATCGTATTGCTGCTCCTCTCAATCCCTGTGTCACGGCAGGCGCGTGGCGGACAGAGCGGTTCGGGTGAGAGAAATTCCAACTCCAATAAGTCCACATCGAAGAAGGCGAATGCGCCGCCGAAAAAGAGTCCACCGGCCACCTCAACGCCGCGACGAACTGCGCCGTCCGCTTCAACGACGGGCAGCCGTCGCGCGCCTGTGACCAATCGCTACGGCGTTGAGATGGTGTGGATTGCGCCGGGTAGTTTCGAGATGGGGTCGAACAGTGGAGAAGCAGATGAAAAGCCGGTGCATCGCGTGACGATCAGCAAAGGCTTCTACATGGGCAAATACGAGGTGACGCAGAAACAGTGGCAGGCTGTGATGGGTGCGAATCCGAGCAACTTCACGGGTGAGAACTTGCCTGTCGAAAAGGTCTCATGGTATGACGCGCAGGACTTTATCAACAAGTTGAATGAGATGAATGACGGATACAAATATCGTTTGCCGACGGAAGCGGAATGGGAATATGCAGCGCGAGCGGGAACGACGGGAGACTATGCGGGCGATCTGGATGAGATGGCGTGGTATAGTGATAACTCCGGGAAGAAAACGCATCCGGTCGGGCAGAAACAGGCGAACGGATGGGGCTTGTATGACATGCACGGGAATGTGTTTGAATGGTGCGAGGATTACTGGCATGACCGCTATCAGGGAGCGCCAACAGATAGCTCAGCGTGGTTGAGTGGAGGAGAGTCACGTTACCGGGTGTTGCGCGGGGGGTCGTGGGACACCGATGCTTCGTACTGCCGTTCCGCCCGCCGCAGTGGCTTCAGTATTCCGGAAAATCACCTCATCATCGCCGGCTTTCGTCTTGTCGCGGTTGCGCGGACGTGAGAAAAGCTATCAGCCGGCAGCTTTCAGCTTTCAGTTTGAATGGCTGATGACGCGGCACGTTGAGACGAATCTTGAATGGCTCTAATATTAAAGGCTTATGGCTGATGGCTGATTGCTATATGATAATTAACGGCCAACAACATATTTTCGCCGTGAGGTTGCTATGGAGATGCGATTGACGATTATTTACGAACAGATGGGCGAGCTTGTGCAGGCGACAGTCGCTGAGTTGCCGGGCGCGATCTCACTCGGTAAGACGCGCGAAGAGGCGCGAGCGAATTTGTCAGAGGCGATTGAGATGGTCTTGGAAGGAAATCGGCTGCTGGCTGAAGATACTGCGACGGGCGAGCGCGAAGAGATAGAGTTCCACGCGGCATGAAGCGGCGCGACCTCATCCGCCATCTTGAAGGGCACGGCTGCGAGTTTGTGCGCGAAGGCAAGGAACACACACTCTACATCAACCGCCAGATGAAGCGCTCGACTGCCGTGCCGCGCCATCGCGAGATTCCAGAAGGAACCGTCCGAGCAATTTGCCGCGCTCTTGCTATCGCCTTACCAGCGAAGTGAGCGACGGGATCGCCTTGATTGAGGCTGATGGCATCTATCGCTCGCAGGTCGTGCCGGGCTTCTTGATACGCACCTCTTAGCTATGGGAAATACCTTCGCCGACGCTCGACGCCTTGCGCGAACTCAAACTTATCTAACCTTCACTTTCAATTCATGCGCCATGACCGTTGGAGTGTGCCCGATGCTCGCGCAGGAAGCGTCCGGTGTGTGATGCTTTGGCCTTCATGATCTGTTCGGGCGTCCCGGTTGCCACCACGTAGCCTCCGGCGTCTCCGCCTTCCGGGCCAAGGTCAATGATGTAGTCTGCGGTTTTGATGACATCCAGATTGTGCTCTATGACAAGGAGGCTGCCGCCCGCTTCGAGGAGGGCGCGGAAGGCCGCGAGCAGTTTGTTGATGTCGTCAAAGTGGAGGCCGGTCGTCGGCTCGTCAAAGATGTAAAGCGTTTTCGCTCCCGTGCGTTTGGAGAGGTGCGCGGCCAGCTTGACGCGCTGCGCTTCGCCGCCGGAAAGCGTGGTGGCGGATTGTCCTAATCTCAAATATCCAAGCCCTACGTCATCAAGCACGCGCAGGCGATTGGCGATCTTTGCGGTATCGCGGAAAAAGACCATCGCCTCGCGCACGGTCATGCTGAGCACGTCGTTGATATTCTTGCCGCGATAGCGCACGTCTAAGATTTGCGACTTGAAGCGAGTGCCTTTGCATTCTTCGCAGACCAATTCAACGTCCGCGAGGAATTGCATCTCGACTGTGACGGTGCCGTCGCCCTGACAGACTTCGCAGCGACCGCCGGGGACGTTGAAAGAGAAGAAGGAGGGGTCGAAGCCGTGCGCCTGCGCCTCGCGCGTCTGCGAGAAAGCCTCGCGGATGCCGTCGTAAACTTTAATGTACGTGACAGGATTCGAGCGCGGGGTGCGCCCGATGGGCGACTGGTCTACGAGAATCACGTCATCAATAAAGCCTGCTCCATCGAGCTTGGAAAATGCGCCGACGTGCCCTTGCCAGTCTCCGCGCTGCTTTTTGATTCCCGCATAAAT
>JACMLC010000309.1 GCA_014379795.1 Pyrinomonadaceae bacterium | reverse complement strand
TTCTCTGAACGGTAATTGCCGGTGGCGTTCCATGAGATGTAACTCGGAATCAATCCGGCTTGCCCGTTCGCGGTCGGCGTGACTCTGTTCAAATCATCCGAAAATTGCCTGCCCACGTAAACGGATTCGATGAAGCCGTCAAAGCCACTTGGATTTGAATAACCGAAACTCGCGTTGAGCAGATGCTCCGGCGAGTAGGGCAGGCGATTACCACTGACAGAGGTCAGGGTAAAACCGCCGACGCTGCTGAAGCGCGTGCCCGTAAATTCGGAGATGGGCAAGAAGGTATAAGCCGTGCGCACGTAGACATTGTGACGCGATTTGAAAATCGTTCCGGTATCAACTCTGCCCGTCAGCTCTATGCCCTGATGGCGCGTTTCGCCTCCGTTGGTCAGCGTCGCGCCGATGCCGCCCGCTAAACTCGCCGGGACAATCTGATTCTCGTAATCCATCCGAAAGAAAGTGGCTTCGAGCCTCAAGCCCGGAGTGGGCAAACTGCGGAAGCCGACTTCGTAATTCCAGCTCAGCTCCGAGTCCAGATCAATGCTGCCGCCCGTCGTATTGTTGATAATGTCTTCGGTGCGCGGCGGCGCAAAGCCGCGATGCACGCCCGCAAAGACAGTGATTTTTTCCGACGGACTGTAAGAGACTCCGAGTCCGGGAATGAGTTGTGTGATGTGTGTGGTTCCGGTCACGCCCACGCCGCCGAATGCGAGGCGATTGGTGCGTTGATAGTTGACGCGCTCGACGCGCAGGCCGGGCGTCACTGTCCAGTCTCCGAAGATGAAGCGATTCTGCACAAAGGCCGAGTAGGCTGCTGTCTTACGCTCGTTATTTTCCACTACGAGGCCGTCGCGCGAGGTCGGAAGGTCGCCGTTCTTCTGTACGCGCTCCTGATCTTCATAGTGCAGGCGAAAGCCGAAGTCCGCTTCGTTACTGAAATTAAAGAGGCGAAAGTTGGCGCGAAAACGCGGCTCGACGCCCGCGAAATAATACTGGCGCAACCGTCCCTGATTGCCGCAGGTCGTGTTCAAATCAATCATGCCGCGACAATCCGGGTCGCCGCCCGCTAAGGTGCTCAGGCGGTTGGGACGCTCGTTGGAATTGCTAGACTGCCGCCACCAGTGCCTGCGAAAGAACGCGCCGTAA
The DNA here is from genome assembly GCA_014379795.1 of Pyrinomonadaceae bacterium. Classification (GTDB taxonomy): domain Bacteria; phylum Acidobacteriota; class Blastocatellia; order Pyrinomonadales; family Pyrinomonadaceae; genus JACMLC01. The sequence continues at coordinate 3,982 of JACMLC010000309.1, read as the reverse complement.
ACGCTGGTCGTCAGAAACAAATTGTTGTTGACAATCAGCGTGTGCGTGGCGGACGCGCCGAAACGGTTGCCATAAAAAAAGTCGTTGCGAAAAGGATTCTGGCGCGGGTTGGCGCGATATTCCGCCTCTGTCAATCCGCTGTAGGTCACGTTGGAATTTTCGCCGTAATAGTTAAACTTGAAGGACAGAGCCTGTCTCGTTCCGAACGGGCGAACGGCTTTAAAATTAAAATCGTTGAGGCCGGAGCGCGTGTTATCTCTCGCTCCCGCGCCCTGCTTGCGCGTGAAGTCGAAGAGCAGGCCGGTTCCTTTCCAAGTCCTGCCGTAGTTGATGTGACCGTTAAAATAGCTGCGGTTGCCGGCGATTAATTTCACATAGCCGGCGGGTTTGACGGGCGGCGCGGGCGTGATGTAGTTGATGACGCCGCCAACCGTGACCGGGCCATAGAGTATCTGGCCGGAGCCTTTGAGAACTTCGACGCTCTCGAACCGTTCGACGGGCGGATGATAGTAAGAAGCATTGTCGCCGTAAGGAGCATAGGTCAAAGGCAAGCCGTCTTCGAGCAGCAAGACTTTGGTCGAGCGCGTCGGATTCAAACCGCGAATTCCGATATTGGGTCTGAGGCCAAAGCCCTCTTCGTCGCGCACGTTGAGGCCGGAAACTTTGCGCAAGACTTCGCTGAAGTTAAAAGCGCGGCTGTCTTCGAGCGTCTTCGGGTCAATCACGTCAACGGCTCCGGGCACGCGCTCGATGGCTTCGAGCGTGTCCGTGATGCGCGTGGCGTTGATAGCTACCTGCTCTGCAATCGCTCCGGCCTGAAGCGTGATGTCAACCTCGCGCGTCTCTCCGGCTGAAACGGCTATCTCCTGTGTCGAAGAGGAAAAACCTTGGGCTGTCGCGCTCAGGCTGTAGCTGTTATTGACCAGTTCCGCAAAACGAAAAACGCCCGCCGCATCGGTCTCAGTCGTGCGCGTAAAACCTGTGCCTGCCTGTCGCAAGATGACGCGCGCTCCGCTGATGACCGCGCCGTTCTGATCCAGCATGCGTCCGGTCACACTGGAAAGATTGGATTGCGTGATGGCAACGGCTGGTAAGAGAAGAAGCGATAAGAAAACTCCAAAAGCGAAGAGCACAGCGTGGCGCATGAGTGCAGCCCCTTTCATCGAGCTTGATGTGTAAGATTTGGATGAAATTGAAATCCGTTTTCAAAACCGGCTTTGGACTTTAACTGAATGAATGAGGCTTGTCAAGATAATGATGGGGAATTTTTTATGGCCGGGGAGCTTTGACTGCTTGTTCAGTAGATTGAGAAGAGAATCGAAGCTGCTTGAACGCGCTTAGCGCTTGGTGTGTGAGGTCATCAAATTAGTCCGAACAGATTATCTCTGCGGCCAGCAGTGGAATCAGCAGCTCGTGATGTCCTGTGATGGAATAGCCGCGCCCCGCGCCGTCTGCGGTCGGGCGATGCACGACGTTCGTCAGCGGGCGATAGGATTGTATGAAGTCCAGATTGGCCGTCGTAAAGTCCGTCAATGGATGACCCAAATTGCGCACGAGCGTGACCACCTTCAAAAAAATCTCCGGCAGCATCACCGCCGAGCCGATGTTCAGATAAACGCCGCCGCCGTCCATGCGGCGCACTAGCTCTGCGAACAGTCTGAAGTCCGTGTGAGTGGTTTGCCCCAGCGCGCTTCCATCCGCGCCCGGATGAAAATGCGCGATGTCCGTGCCGATGGCGACATGCGCTGTAAAAGGCACGCGCGCGTTGTACGTCGCGCAGAGCAGGGAATGAGCTTTGTGCGGCGGGTCAAGCGAGATGAGCGCGCGTCCCATCGCTTCGCCCAGACCGATCTCGTCACGCTGTCCCAATCGCGCCGCGTCATTTAAAAGCTGGCCGGTCTCTTCAGCCGCGCCGAACGCTCCCGCGCCGAGGCTCGCATCCACGTCCTCCGAAGTCGAGCCGACAAGAGCGATCTCCGCATCATGCACCAGCACAGAGCCGTTCGCGGCAATCGCCGTCACGTAACCGCGCTCCATGAGGTCAATGATAACGGGAGCCAGCCCTGTCTTGACGACATGCCCGCCGATGCCCCAGATAACAGGCTTGCGCAATTTCTTTGCCCGCCGAACCTGCGCCGCCAATTGTCGCAAGCTGCGCACGGCCAAGATGTCCGGCAGCTTTTTGAGAAAGTCACGCAGCGAAGAATTTTCCTCAACCGGGCGCGCGAACTCCGTCACCGTCACCTTGCTCGGGCGCGAAGCGAGCGGGTAGGTGCTGACATCTTTCAAACTCAGCGGCCTCAGATCATCTTCGTAAATTGACACAGGCAATGAAGCTCCTCATCGCTAACACATGCCAAGTATATCACGCGATGTTCTTGTTCTCGCGGCACGTGTGAATCGCTTTGCGGCGTTGACTTGCTTAATAGCCGCTCGCATAATTCACATATGCTTACGGAATCTCACATTCTTGATCGTCTGACGGCGAATGCTACCGCTGAAAAGCATATTTATTACGGGGTGTCATGGGACACTTACACGCAACTGCTGGAAGAGCTTGGGGATGATAGCAACGTGCGCCTGACTTTCAATCGCGGAGTGTTAGAAATCATGAGTCCCAAACGCTTGCATGAGCAGATGACACGACTGGTTGATATGGTGGTCATGTTTCTGGCTTTCGAGTTGGGTCTGAATGTTGACAACTGTGGGGCGATGACTTTGCGCGTTGAATCTGTCGAGCGGGGCGGCGAGCCGGATAGTTGCTTTTATATTACCAATGAGGCTACGGTACGCGGCGTTGAAGAGATTGACTTGCAAGTACACCCGCCGCCGGACATCGTTCTCGAAATAGACATCACTAGCCCCTCGCTCGATAAATTCGGACTTTACGTTGCCGCACGCATTCCCGAAGTCTGGCGTTACGACGGCGCGCACATGAGCTTTTACGTATTGGCAGGAGAGCAATATGAAAGCGCGTCAAACAGTCTCTGCTTTCCACATCTCACCGCCGAAATGCTCGAACGCTATCTTGGCATTGGGCGCGAGCAAGGCTCAACAGTCATGCTGCAAACTGTCAGGCAGGAAATGCAATAACGCCAGAGCGTCTTTCTTCAAGCAATCTTATTAACTCGGTAAGATTGATGCTATACATCAATTCTACCGGTGGAACGTAACTCTTCTATGACCTCTGAGAAAGGGATGCGCTCCTCATCTTTGCTCTCGCGCCAGACACGAGCCAGATGCAGGTCTTCCATCAACTCTTCATATTCTTCAATAGGAAGAATCACGGCGGTCTTGTTGCCATCCACGTCGGTCACAAATTGCAGTGCCTTAGACATCGTTCCATCTCCTTTGAATGAGATGCGGTGATTATATCACGCAATCTTCTTGCTCTTGCGGCGTGATGAGGTGTGGCCGTTGAGCGGGGCGGCGTGGCCGTTGAGGAGCGGCTTGAGGGCGTGGCCTGTGTGCGACTTGCGGGTGCGGGCGACTTCTTCGGGAGTGCCTGCGGCGACGAGGCGTCCGCCGTGCGAGCCGCCTTCGGGGCCGAGGTCTATGATGTAGTCTGCGGTTTTGATGACATCCAGATTGTGCTCGATGACGATGACGGTATTGCCCAGACTGACGAGGCGTTGGAGCACGTCAAGCAGCTTATGCACGTCCGCGAAGTGCAGCCCCGTCGTCGGCTCATCCAGAATATAGATGGTGCGCCCGGTCGCGCGTTTCGATAGCTCTTTGGCAAGTTTGATGCGCTGAGCTTCGCCGCCTGACAAAGTGGTCGCCGCCTGCCCGAGCTTGATATAACCCAAGCCCACGTCGAGCAGCGTTTGCAGCTTCTGCTTGATCTGCGGAATGTTTTCAAGGAGCGGCAGGGCTTCTTCTACCGTCGTGTCGAGCAAGTCCGCGATGGATTTGCCTTTGTATTTCACGGACAAAGTTTCGCGGTTGTAACGCGCGCCGCGACAGACATCGCAGAGGACAT
>JACMLC010000308.1 GCA_014379795.1 Pyrinomonadaceae bacterium | reverse complement strand
GTGACGGATGACCACGGCGAGATCAAAGACCGGATGGGCGACAAGTGGAAACAGATCAATAAATTCATAGAAATTATCGGTAAGCTGTACGACTCGTCTGCGCTTTCCGGGCGCGATGAGATCTCGATCGTTGATATGGGTGCGGGCAAAGGCTATCTGACCTTTGCGACTTACGATTATTTCAACCACGTGCGCGGCATCAAGGCCAGAGTGGTCGGCGTTGACGCGCGCGAAGAGCTGGTCGCCCTCTGCAATGACATCGCGCGTGCAGCCGAATTTGACCGTCTACAATTCGAGCGAGGCTTTATCAGGGATTACGAGATTGGCGAAACGGATATTTTAATCGCCCTGCATGCCTGCAACACCGCGACGGATGAAGCGATTTATAAAGGTATCGCTACCAACGCTTCCGTTATCATTTGCGCGCCTTGCTGTCACCAGCAAATCAGGCCGCAGATGGTCGCGCCCGCAGCGCTTCAGGGCGTCCTCAGATACGGCATCCTGCTTGAGCGCGAGGCTGAGATGGCGACGGACGGACTGCGTGCCCTGTTGCTTGAGCAGCACAATTATGCGACCAAAGTTTTCGAGTTTATCTCAACCGAACACACGCAGAAGAACACGATGATCGTCGGCGTCAGGCGCGAGCAGGCGACGGGCGCGGAAGGCTTGACGAAGCAGATTGTAGAATTAAAAAATTTCTACGGCATCAAAGAGCATCATCTGGAAATGCTGCTTAACAATCACAGGAACAATGCTTAACCACCATATGCCCCTTGACCGGCTCGTTTTTAACTCTCTACATCTTTGAGAAACTTTGCTTCAAAAATCTTTTGTCCGGCAAGCGAAGTGTAAAAGCCGTAAATCGCCAAACCGAGCAGCACGACGCCAGCGAAAATCGTGTTGCCGAAATACCAGCTCGAAACATTCGCCGTCAGCGCGTTGAAAAAAGTGAGATAGAAAAAGACTTGAAACGAAAACATTGCCAGCAGTCCGAACCGAGAAACGCAAACGACCATGAGAGTGGCAATCGAACCCGCCCAGAGCCACGCCGTCCAGTGTCCGCCGCTTGCAAAAGACAAACCAAAAAACGAGAAATACACAGTCCATAATACCGCCATTGCCAACCATCGTTTTCTGAAAATCGCAACCAGCAAAACCAGCAGCAGTAAAGGGACAAAAGCCAGCAAAATTCCGCCCCCCGGCATCATCAGGAAATTCGCCAAAAGATGTTTGAGACTTTGAAGAAATGAAATATTTAAACCGGTATTCGGCTCAGCCGTGAAACCAAACCATTGCGGCGACAGAGTTCTTAAATAAACCAAAGCCGTATGACCAAGCCCCAGCATCCCGCCGATGAGAATATCGCGCCCGACGAGGGGGTCGCGCCAATCGCCTGCCAACAGACGATTCCAGGAAATTATCAAACTGGCCCAGCGACGGCGGACAAAAGGTTCGAGCGCGAGATAAAGCGACGCCAGCAAAACGGCGTGGAAAATCGAAGTTCCCGCTATTTTGAAAAGAAGCGATTGTTCTCTGGCTAAATCGGGAATGTGGTCGGCGATGAGCAGACTCGCGGCAAGCGATGTCAGAAAAACGAAAAGCGTGATTTTGAACGCGCCCTTCGTATCGCCGCGCCCTTGCCGCACGTTGCGGCGGGCGAGAAAAACTCCGGCGACGATGACGCTCAAGTAGATCGAAATAAAAATTATGCCAGCCGCTCTGCGCCCCGCGGACGAAAAAGTTTCCTCTTGTCGAACGGGCTTGTCCCACGGCGCGACGATTTGAAAATAGACGGGTTTGCCTTGATAAGCGGCGGCTTCGATGCGGAGGGGAATTTCCGCGTGGTCAACGTGCGCCCCTTCCCACGCCAACGCAGCGTCTGCGAAAACGGGCGGCATCCAAAGCGATTCGGTTTGACGATAATTGCGAATGTCCAAACCCGCTTCCGCAAACAGCGTCGCCCAATCAACTTCGCCCGCCGGCGCTTGTTTGTCTTTGACCTGCGGCGGCACGGCTTGAAACTCCAGCAAGCGTCCGCGCGCGTCTAAAATAACTTTGGTCATTCCCGCGACATCATTCGGCGGGTCATCGTGCCAAACTGAGTCGTATTGCAGAGGTTCCAGATAGCGCGGGCTGGTGCGATACCAAAAATAAATCAGCGCGGGCTGCCCCGTTCGCATTCTTTCCCAACGGTTCGGCGATTGCTCGGCGTCGGCGTAATTGTAATAATCACGGTCGTTCTCGCCGAAACCATAACCGGTATCAACGGGCGCGTTCGTATAGCCTAGCTTTTTGACAATCGAAGCGGCGCGTTCCGCCAACACTTCGGGCGATTTTTCGAGCGGAATCCACTCGTGATATTTGACTCTGCCCGAAAAGAAAACGATGAAAGCGAAAAGAGCGACCACCGCCGACAAACAAGCGACGGCGACGACGGGCTTGAGCGCGCCCTTCTTCGGCGCGGCGGCGACCATTTCCGGGCTTGGCGTTTCGCCTGCTGCGATGGCCGCTTCCAGAGGATTTCCGCCCGGCAACATCAACGCCACTTGCATGGCAGAAGCGGGACGCTCGCGCGGGTCTTTTTCGAGACAGCGAAGAATCGTCTGCTCAACCAGCGGGTCAATGTCCTTGACGAATTCCGAAGGGCTGGTCGGCGTTTCGGTTTGATGTTTGCGAATCAGCTCACTAATGGAATCGGTTTCAAAGGCACGCCTGCCAGTGAAGATTTCATAGAGCACCAGACCGAGCGAGTAAATATCGCTCTTCGTCGTCAGATCTTTATCCTTGAGCTGTTCGGGCGACATGTATGCGGGCGTGCCGATAATGCCCGCGCCGTCTTTCAACTCGCTCTCAAGGCCAGCGATGCCAAAGTCCGTGATTCGTGCTTTCCCGCGCCCGTCAATGATGGCGTTGGCGGGTTTGAGGTCGCGGTGCAAGATGCCCACTTGATGAATGGCGTGCAGTCCGGCGCAAAGTTGTCTGGATATTTCAACCGCTTTATCGGAGGGAAGCCTGCCGATGCGACGCAGGAGCGATGACAAATCGTCGCCGTCTATAAACTCCATCGAGATGAAGTGCGAGCCTTCGGCTTCTCCGATGTCGAAAACGCGGCAGACGTTCGGGTGCGAGACCTGTCGCGCCGTGCGGACTTCGTTATAAAACCTTTCGAGCGATGTGCCTTCAGCGAAATGTTCGGGCAAAAACTTGAGCGCGACCGTTTGATTGAGCTTGAGGTCTTCGGCTTTATAAACCTCGCCCATGCCGCCTCTGCCTAACAGCCCGAGAATGCGATACCGGCTATCCAGAATCGTCCCCGCTATGAAATGGCCTTCGCTGCGCGAGCCTGTCGAACTCGCAGGAGAGCTTTTCCGGGGCTTATTGTTTGCTTTCGGCGGAGGCTGGCGCACTGTCGTCTGCATACTCGACAGGGCTGCGCCGCACGTCGGGCAGTCCAGAACATTTTCAGCAATCGCGGTTAAGCAAGCGGGGCATCTGTTCATCGAACAGGCATTGTATCTGACTTATCTGGCACAGACATCAATAATTTCGACGACGTGAAGGCAATAGGAATTTGATGGAGAGTTTAGAGCAGCAGCTAGTGGCGTGTAATTGAAATTCTTAAAAGCTGGAATTGCCACTAGCTTTCGCTAGTGGCAATTCCAGCTTTGTGAGTTTATGGCTTCAGGACAATCTTGATGCAGTTGTCTTCTTTTTCATTGAAAATCTTGTAGCCGTGCGGCGCGTCATTGAGATTCATTTTGTGCGTGATGATGAACGAAGGATCAATCTCGCCTTGCTCAATTTTGTCGAAGAGCATAGGCATATATTTTTGCACATGCGTTTGCCCCATCTTAAAGGTCAAGCCTTTGTTCATCGCCGCCCCGAACGGAATCTTGTCTGCAAACCCGACATACACACCCGGTATCGAAATCGTGCCGCCTTTGCGGCAGCTCATAATCGCCTGCCGTAAAACATGTGGCCGGTCGGTGGCGAGCATGGTCGCCGTTTTTACGCGGTCAACAATCCCGTCTACAGTTCCGCCCGCATGAGCTTCCAGCCCGACGGCATCCATACAGCGGTCTGGGCCACGCCCATGCGTCATTTCCATCAAAGTGTCGTACACATCAACTTTGCTGAAATCTAAAATCTCGGCTTTGCTTTCAGTTTGAGCCATGGCGAGACGTTCCGGCACTTCATCAATCATTATCACCCTGCCCGCGCCGAGCATCTGCGCGCATCTGACGGCCAGTTGCCCGACCGGGCCGCCGCCCCAGATTGCCACCGTGTCGCCCTCTTCGATTTCGCAATTTTCCGCAGCCATATATGCGGTCGGGAAAATATCAGAAAGGAATAAAACTTTTTCGTCTTCAATCCCGCTGGGAACTTTAAATGGCCCGACATCAGCAAAAGGGACGCGCAGGTATTCGGCCTGTCCGCCAGCGAAACCGCCGAGCATGTGCGAGAAACCGAAAAGTCCTGCGGGCGAATGCCCCATTGCTTTACGGGCTATTTCAGCATTCGGATTCGACGTGTCGCACAACGAATACATTTCCTTTTTGCAAAACTCGCATTGCCCGCAAGCAATGACAAAAGGCACTACGACTTTATCGCCAACCTTTAAATTACTAATTCCAGCGCCGACTTCGACGACCTCGCCCATATTTTCGTGGCCGAGAATGTCGCCCTTCTCCATCGTCGGTTGAAACCCGTTGTGAAGATGCAAATCAGAGCCGCAGATGGCGGTCGAAGTGATTTTAACAATCACGTCACGCGCACTCAGAATTTTCGGGTCAGGCACGTTCTCCACGCGCACGTCACCCGTTCCATACCAGCATAATGCTTTCATAAGTCCCTCCTTGGATCAAAACAATTGTTCGGGGGTTTATGAGTTCAAACTTGAACCACTAATTTAGAAAAGTCAATTGCAGGTAAAGAAAGAGTACAGAAATGGCGTGATTAAACGTTACGCATTGCTGCCGCGAAAACTTTGCAACACCTCAGGATGCCGCAGATAGCCCGTAACCCACACCAGCAACAGCAGTATCGAAGGAATAATGTAAGGCTCGCCATGTTGCATGTGCGTCACGATGGCTCCGCCCAGATATGCCGACAGCAACAACAAGCCCAAAGAGTTTGTGCGCGGAATGAGAAAGAGCAAAGCGCTGACCAGCTCGCCGCTGCCGATCAACAATCTATGGTTACTCAGCCCCCACTTCTCAAACACCTCTACCACAGCCTGCGCCCCGGCAAGTTTGGCAATGGCGCTGGCTATAAATAGCAATGAAATCAAGCCCGTCAGTATCCAGGCCGCAATCCTCCGCCCTTTGCTGTGTGTGCTCATCCGGTTTTTCTCCTTCTAATAGATTGACAGCGCACGAGGACACTTAACTTATCAATCGAATTACCCGCGTTATCTCAGCCATCGTATCATGTGCGGGTAAGGCTCGACGCCGCGTTCCGTTGCGAGGCGCGCCTCAAAGGCCATCCCGTAACGCTGCAACCAGGGGACGCCGATATATCGCCCCTCTGCAAAGTTCTCCACCAGCGCGGTCGCCCAGCCCGTATAGCTCCCCGGATAGAAAACCACCTCCGCGCTCAGGCCGAGATGCACTGTCGCAGCATAAGACCATGCGAGCGCGCCCATCTCTTCGCCCTTCGTGGGTGAGAACTTCGGATGCGACCGCCGAGCCGGATCATGCACAGCGATGTGCCCCGCTTCGTGAAGAATATTGCCGGGATGTATGAGCCGGCTTTCGTCCACCAGCACCGCGCCCTCCCTGATGTCGAGGCCGGGAAAGCGTGACTTCCAATCAATCGGGCAGGCTTCCACCTCAATGCCGATGGAGCGAACAAAGGTGACCAGCTTAATCACCAGAGAATCTGAAAACATCCTTGATTTCCTTTTTAATCAGCACAGACCTTTCACTGTTGCGGCCTAACGCTTGAATCTAATCGGGCGGGACGCAATAAATCAAGTATTCAATCTTGCGGATGAAAGACAAGCTCATTACGCTCCGGTTGAATGCGTTCTTAGGCGCTTCCAACACATGCTCCACGATAGGAAATAGCCAGCATCAGGGCTGGCTATTTCCTATCGAAGCTATTAGACCTGAACCACCAACGCCTGAGACTCTAGACTCTTTGATTGCTCTCACAAACAGAGGTCTTGCGGGAAGGCTATGCTTATGAGTCAGGTATGGCTTACGCTACATCCGCTTGATCATCATCGTCCAGGATGAAAGTGATCATTAAATTAACTTGATATTCGGAAATTTTACCGTCCTCAATTTGAATCTGTTGTTCTTTGACCCATGCGCTACGTACGTTGCGCAGGGTTTGAGTCGCGCGAGTTACGGCGCTTTGAATTGCGTCCTCAAAACTCTTCTTTGAGGTAGAGCTGATTTCTGTAATGCGTGCGATAGACATAACGTTCATCCTCCTAAGATTGAAAAAGCCTTTGACGATTTACATCATCGTTCATAACGGAAGCGATATCAACTAACCCTGTTGCCATTGTGCGATTTTAGCCTTAGCAATGGTCAGCAATGATGCGCCTAACGCCCGGCATCACCCGCCGCGCATCCAATGTATCAAGCATTCAGGTCTTGCGGATGACATTGCCGCTATTCGCGGTCGGGTGCATGCCGTTGTTAGACAGCGCCTTTCGCAGAAACGCGCCGCACCTATTTTGCCTTCTCTAAAGTAGAATGTTCAAGAAACCCTTTCAGATCGTTTAGAACAATTTCAAGTGCCGCATCAATATTCGGCGCAACAATATCTTCGAGCGGATATGGAATGTGGCTCCGAGGGATTCCTCGATCTGCCATGAGAACATCGTCGCAGATATGAGCAGGCTGATTATTCTCATCCATCGGAGAAGTAGGAGTGAGCCGAAACATTTCAAGCTCCCAAACATGGCAACGGAAATGGTCTTCTTTTTCTGTGTTATGGAACAATTCAATCCTCATGGTAAATGAGGTTTCGCCAAGCTGAATATCCAACTCGAAGGTCTTCGCCAATTCGTAAATTGGACTCGTGATAGCAGAGTGAATAATTCTCATATCAACAAAGCTGTCTGTTATGAAAATAGGGGAACGGACAAGCTATGCGGCTTGTGACAGTTCCTCGACCGTGACCTTTAGTCCAAGCGTTTCCAGCTTGTGGATGAGCCGCATTCGTTGCACCTCGACGTG
>JACMLC010000307.1 GCA_014379795.1 Pyrinomonadaceae bacterium | reverse complement strand
GGCGCGACGCTCGTCCTGATGCCGGGAAATCCGCAATCGCCTGAAATTCTTTTCCTGCCAAAGCGCGACCCTGCTGCGGAAACATGGACGGGGCACATGTACAGTCCCGAAGAGGCGCGCAAAATCTCCGGCGTTACGGAAATCTGGGATGCGACAGAATTCGAGCCTTTTATGCGCGCGGTGCGCACGCGCCAGCCCTTTCGCCCGCAGGATGGCGCGCTGATGATGTCCCTCAATTCGCTCGCGCTCGCGACCACCGCGAATTCGCAAACGCCGCAGGGCAGCAGTGTCGGCAATGCTGCTGCGCCCGCGACTGCGCCGAGCGGTTATGAAGCTCTCTTTGCGGCGGCGGCTGTGGGAGACGCAGAGCTTTACCTCTTGATGCCGCGCGAGGCTGAGAGCCGCGAGTTCAAGCAGGAACAGAACTTTGCAGCGCAGTGGGCTAGGACATCTTCGGGCTATGGCGTGCGTGACGCGTGGCCTATCTTTACGGAAATGCGCCTGCGTAAATCGCCTATGGAATTGCAGCTCTTGCAGCACGCCATTGACATCACCGGCGAAGCCTTGGGGCGTTCGATGGCCGTCGCCGGTCGGGTCGAATGGGAATACGAAGTCGAAGCCGAAGTCGAATACACTTTTCGGCGGCGCAACGCTTTTTTCTGGGGCTATCCTTCCATCGTCGGTTGCGGCCCGAATGCGACCACGCTGCATTACAACATCTCGCAGGGACGCCTCAAGCCCGGAGATTTATTGTTGATGGATGTCGGAGCCGAGTACGGTCATTACACTGCGGATGTGACGCGCACGTTTCCCGTGAGCGGCAAGTTTACGCCCGAGCAGGCAGAGATTTATAACATCGTCTTTGCCGCGCAAGAGGCAGCCGCCCGCGCCACTCGTCCGGGCGCAACGCTCAACGATGTTCACAACGCCGCAGCGGAAGTTATCAAAGACGGCCTCTTCAAACTTGGCTTGATTACGGATAAAAGCTCAAACCAGTATCGCATCTGGTTCATGCACGGCAACTCGCATTTCTTGGGGATGAACGTCCACGATGTCGGCACGCGCTCGACGAAACTGGATGTGGGCATGACCTTCACGAACGAGCCGGGCATCTACATCCGCGAAGACGCGCTCGACTATCTGCCGAAAACGCCGGAGAACGAAAAGCTCATCGCCGCCGTGCGCCCGGCCTTTGAGAAATATAAAAACATCGGCGTCCGCATCGAAGACGACATGCTCGTCACCGCCGACGGCGTCAAGTGGATGACCGCCGCCATCCCGCGCACCATTCCAGATATAGAAGCCTTCATCGCACGCGCGTCGCGTGAGATGAAAATGAGCAGCCTACAGTTTGAGCGAAATCCATTTCTGGTTTTAGCTCAATTCAATTACAGGAAGCCGCTGGCAACGCGGATTTCAAGAGATTCCAGAGCGCATCACGCTGGACATGCTCATTAAAGCGAGTCAAAAGTTATAGAATTATCGTCCTGTTGGTCAAAAAGAAGCGCGGAATCGGAATATGATCCCGCGCTTTTCTTTGTGTGGGCTGTGAAAGTCTGGATAGCGATGGTGGCAGTGCCTATTAACTCATCGCCAGCCTTCTTAAGATTTCGTTGACGAAGTCGGTGACGGTGACGGTGATGGTGATGGTTTCGCAGCCATCCCCTGTGGGAAAAGAATGATGATCCTGAAACCATCATGAACTAAGTCATCCGGCGTAGGGTCACCTGAGTCATAGCCATCGGGGATACTCTTATTCACTGACACCTGTACTCTTCTTATCCGAAACACCTTCTTAGTGCCATGACCAATGTCGAGTTTCCCGTATTTCGCGCGCACTTGTGGGCCTTTCACTTGCTCCTCCGAGATGGCGGTGAATTCTTCGAAGTATTCAACGACAAATGACGTATGGTCTCCAGGAACTGACTCGGGCTTATCCTGAAATACGAACTGTGGCTCGGCTCTATAATCATAGGGTTCGTCATATTTGATGGTTCCGTCTGTCCGTATCTCACCCGTTTGAAGCCAGACCTTAACCATCAGTTCCTTGCCTTCAGCCCCCACCTCATCCCCGGGCTTAGATAGAAGATCACCATAGTCATTCGTGACCCTAAAGCCTAGGACATGACCATAGACAGTTGGGTACTTACCGGTTGGATCTATCTCTTGGATATGTCTGTTAGGGCGTGCCGTTGGGCCTGGTTTGCTATCCTTCTTCAGCTTGGCGGCACTAGAGAAGTGTAACGATCCCCCGTCAATAATCACCGGAGGGCGATTGCCGGAACGGATTTTATCGGATCTGGTGAGCGTTTGAGGCGAGGGGCTGGGCGTCGGCGCTCCTCCCGGTGTGGTCGGGGCTGACTGTTGAGTGCAAGATGACAGTGAGGAGATAACCGGCGCGGCGACGAGCGTGGCAGCGGCGATTTTGACAAATTGGCGGCGTGTTGATTTTTCCGATTGGTCATCCTGGGGCTTCATGTTGAGTGTCCTTTCTGAGGTGAACATTGATTGAACATCTGTTTTTACTTTAACGCGAGGAGTGCGTTGTCTAACTTTTGACTGTAAAACTTGATGTCGGGTCTGTCCAGATAACTCCGGGCATAGCCAACTCCCCATTTTTGCTGAAGGCTGGAGAAATGAATGCTGGCACGAGAAATGTCACCGCGCGCCGCTTCGTGTTTGTTGAGGGCTAGGTTAGCCTGACCCGCGATGACTAGCGAGCGCCATGCGGATTCAAGCTGGCCGGCGCGCTCAAACCTTTCCTGCGTCTTGCGCGCATAGTCTAATGCCTCCTGTGCCTTCCCGTTGGCGAGCATGACTTCCGCGAGCGCAAGTTGAGCAGTGAAAAGAAGCTGCGGGTCACTGGCCTGCGTCGCCAACTCGACCGCTTCCGCGCACAGCTTTTCTCCTTCCTGCTTGTTGCCGGAAAATGCCTGCGCCAGCCCGAGCGTATATTTCGCTTCGATTATTGTGGGCTTGGATTGACCGGCTTCCAGCGCCATGGCTTGTTTGCTTTTCGTCATGGCCTCTGCATATTTGCGCTCGCTCAAAGCCAGAAAGGTATTTGTTTGAGCAATCCGCGACAAGAGCTGCCGGTGATTGTCGTCCGGCTTTTCGGCTACCGCAGATGCCTGAGCAATAAAATCTTTAGCCTCCTGATAGCGGCCAAGACGCCATAACATGTCCCCGCGATTTAAGAGATCAAAGCCACGGTTCAATTTATTGCCCGTTGAAGAGTTGATAGCAAAACTTTTATCGAAATGCTCAAGAGCTTCCAAATATCTTTCCTGTCGCGCCAGTACCGTGCCGATATCGCTATGAAGAATCGCAAGTTGGGGTTGGTCGCCTACCCCCTCGGCTATCTTGAGCTGTGTAGTCAAAGCCTGAAAAGCGGCGTCGAAGTTGCCTTTCATATCCTGAGCGCGTCCGATGAGAGATAAAGCTTGCGAAGTTTCTCTCTGGTAGCCGCCCTGTTGGAAAAACGGGAGAGCCTGCTCAACATAAGCCAGACCCTGATCGGGATTGTCTTTTTCGATATACACGCTACCCAACGAGAGCAAGGCTCTGGCTTCATTGAGCCGCCCGTTATATCTTTGAGCATACTCTAAAGCTTGCTTGAAATATTTTTCTGCCTCGTCGAGTTTGGAACGCGCTAAGAAAACGTTGCCGAGATTAATTAGCCCTTGAGTGGTCAGATTTTCCAATCCATTTGAACGCGCCAAGTCAAGAGCTTCTGTGACCATCTGTTGCGCCGTTCCCGTATCACCCTGAGAACGCGTAATGATACTCAGTTGAAAGAGCGCTCTGATCTGCTGATAGAGGCTCGCAGTCGTCCGCGAAGTATCCAGAGATTTTTGGAGTTGCTCGCGGGCTTCAGCGGTTTTCCCTGCTCGGTTGAAGACTACGCCGCGTTGGTAGAGAACCTCTGTCACGCCTTCATAATTGCCCGAAGCGCGATATAGAGATTCAGCTTTATCGAAAACGGTAAGCGCGCTTGGTAGCTCCCGCCGTCGCCCATAAAGAATCCCGACACGCAAAAAAGCAGGCGCATATTGTCCATCACGATTGGTTGCTTCTATATAGCTCTCAATCGCCTTGGTGATGTCATCGTTTTTTTCATAAGCCCTTCCGAGGTCAAGATAGACATAGGCTGGTTCCGGCGTGAGACGAGCAATTTCCGCATAAGATTTGATGGCAAGCGCAAACTTACGGGTGGTTACCGCTGTGATGGCATCCAGATAGAGAGAATCGAGCTGAGGAATTGAGGAGTATTCGCGAATGATTGAGTTGACGCGCAGCATCTCATCCTTGGCTTTTTCAGCATAGTCTAGTTCCATCCAAGCTTCCGCCAACCGGGCATGCGCCAGCGCGTATTGCTCATCTATTTTGATCGCCTCCAAAAATGCTTTGCTCGCCTGATCATAAGCGCCGTCGCGCATCGCCGCAGTTCCCTTGTCATACCATTGCTTGGCATCGGCTGACGGATCGTATGTTTTTGAGCGAAATAACGTGTACCACAGGAGAAATGTAATGAGGCCAATAGCTAATCCGGCAAGCAGCAGGCGTCCGATGGAAACGCGCGGGCGTTGCAGCAAATCGGACAGCGTTTGCATGGCGCTTGAATGGGCTTTGGTTTTGGACGCACGATGAATGCGTTGTGTGTGAATCGTCTCGTCCACAGTCAGAAGCGCAAGCGCCTCTCGCAATTCTTCGAGCATTTCTTCCGCAGACCGATAACGCTCCTCCGGCTGCTTTGCCAGCGCCTTGAGCGTGATTCTGTCCAGTTCGGGCGAGACGCTTGGATTGATGGAGGACGGCGCAGGCGGATCAACATGAATAATCTTGGCTGTGATTTCAATAATGCCTTTGCCGAAAAACGCGGACCTGCCCGTGATGCACTCATAAAGCAAGGTGCCGAGCGCGAAGATGTCGCTGCGCGCGTCAACCGGCGCGCTCATGGCCTGTTCGGGCGAAAGGTACAGGGGCGTGCCGACGACCATGCCGCTCTGTGTGCGCGTCGCCAGCAGGGTGTCGGCATCCTGATTGACGACATCAACCGGCTCTTCGCCCAGTTGCTTGGCTAAACCGAAGTCGAGCACCTTGACTTCGCCGCGCTCGTTGATCATCACGTTCGAGGGCTTGATGTCGCGGTGGATGATGCCCATCCGGTGAGCTTCGGACAAAGCTTCGGCAATAGCGATGATGATCTCGACAGAGCGCGCCAACGTCAGCGAGTTAGAATGCATCAGGTCGCTCAAAGACTCGCCGCTGACCAGCTCCATCACCAGAAAAGGCCGCCCGTCTTTCTCGCCATAATCATAAAGGGTTGCGATGTTCCGGTGGCTCAGGACAGAGACCGAGCGGGCTTCGCGCAAGAATCGCGCGTGCGCGTGATGCGCGTCGGACTTAACGGTCGGAAATTTGATGGCGACGCGGCGGCCTAGCTGTGTGTCCTGCGCCAGATAGACTTCTCCCATCCCGCCTGCGCCGAGGGGAGAAATGATGTGATAACGACCAAGAAGAGTACCCGGGGCAACGGCCATGATCGGTGCGCTGTGCGGCGCTCGTAATCAGCGTGATTGAGGTTTTTCGCTCGTTCACGAAGGGTGCGACGAACGCATTCTAGCTGAGACTTGGCTGAGACGCTAGATGTTTTGTAGAAGCGATGAGAATAAATTTTTGCAGAAAAGAATTGGATAGAAAGTACATAGTGAATAGTAAATGGTAAATAGAAGAACGATTGCTTTCCTCCATTTACTATTTACTATTCACTATTTTCCCGCCCGCGCCT
>JACMLC010000306.1 GCA_014379795.1 Pyrinomonadaceae bacterium | reverse complement strand
GGTCACTGCCCTTCGGCAAATTCTGCGACATGGCCTGTGCGTAAAAGACGCCGCCGCGATTCATCTCCGTCATCATGTTCGTGACATCTGTCGGAGATCTGCTCATCACTGTTAGTTCCAGCAAGGCGGAAGTCTGATTGCCTTTCAAAAAGAGATCGCGGACGTTGATGCGTAAGACGCGCACGTTGGCCGGCAGTACCGCTTCAAGGTCTGCGAAGAGGCGCGACCAAGAGAACTGTTTCCGATCAACCAGAATATGAGCGGCATCCAGCAGTTGCTTTTGCTCGGGCGCGAGCGCTTTGTTGATGTCGTCTTTTTTCTGTATCAGCTCGGCTTCCTGCTTACGCAAAGTGTCCATGCTGGCGGCAACCGTGTCGGCGCGCATATTGGCGGCGCGGCTCTCGCCGATAATCAGAACGAGCGCGAGCAGCGACGCACCTGTGATGATGCCCGTGATTATCCACGGCAGCGCGCGGTTGCGAAAAGGCTGGCTGGCAAGATTAAGTTTAGTAACGTTCACAGAATAATTTTCTATTTCATACGGTTAATGATGAAGCTCTATTTTAAGGGGAAACCTCATCGGGGAATTTAAAGCATAACGCCTGAGCGCGAGCGGTGCAACCGCCCAGAGAGCGAGAGAGCAACGTCAAGGCTCAATCTCTTCCCTGTCGTCACTTACACGCGCGTGGCGGACGCGGGTTGCGGAATTTTATTCAAGCAAAGGGAAAAGCCCGAGGTGTGACTAACTTGAAATCAGAAGGGGAGAAGAAAACGATCCACGAAATCACACAAAAGCTCTACATGACAGGCATGCTATTGAACAAAACGGCAGCTCGTGTGATTTCGTGGATCGTCATTTATTCGCGGCGCGGGGGCAGCGGCTCTGTGCCATCCGTCACCGTCGCGGGCGCGGGGCGATAAGCGCAGACGCGATTGCGCCCGCTGCGTTTGGCTCGATAGAGGGCTGTATCTGCCAGCTCAATCAATTCAATGGGGTCACGCGCGTCATCCGGGAATGAAGCGACGCCGATGCTGATGGTGATGCGATGCGTCTGCAAGCCGCCCGCAGATTGTTGGCGGGTGACGGTAAAGGCGTGCTGCTCGACTGCTGTGCGGACGCGCTCTGCGGCGACGAGTCCCTGCGCGAGGTCTGCGTCCAAAAGAAAAGCCGCGAACTCTTCTCCGCCAAAGCGCGCTGCCACATCGCCCGCGCGCAGGGCGTGCGTGATGCGCGCTCCGACCTCTTCTAAGGTCTGGCTGCCGGTCAGGTGGCCGTAGGTGTCGTTGACCATCTTAAAATGGTCTATGTCCATCATCAGCACGCAGAACGGGCGCGCCTCAAATTCCGCGCGCGCCGATTCGCGCCTAAGCTCAGAGAAGAAAGACTTGCTGGTGAGCAGTCCGGTCAATTCGTCGTGCACCAGCAAGCGATGTATCTGTCTTTGAAACTCGCGGTCAATCTCATCCAAGAGGTCAAAGCGCAGCAGGTGCTCGCCGATAAAGAGCTTGTCGCCGTCCTGCAAAAAATATTCTGTGATGAGCTGGCCGTTGACAATCGTGCCGTTGGTTGAGCCGAGGTCGGTGATGCGATAACGCGTTTCGCCCGTCGCCGGGTCGCGCTCGGTATTGATGCGCGCGTGCAGGCGCGAGGCGCGTGCATCATTGACACGCACGTCAGCTTCGAGCGCGCGTCCTAAGATAACTTCGTCGCGCTCTAAAGGAATCGGCACGGCCAACAGCTCGCCGCGCAAAAAGACGAGCGCAGGCCGCAGCTCGCGCGCGAGGCCGGAGCTACCGGACGCCTGCGCGCGGAGCAAGGTGTTTTCAGGAATGTCTTTATCGAGGTCTTCGCTCACGACCGTTTATATTTTTACCGGAAATCTGACATGGACGGGACAGCCCGTGATTTAAGGATGACAAATCCGTTGGCTCTTCAATCACACGACTCTTCTCTTTGCTTATCTTAACGCGCCGGACAGCGCGGCGGCAATAATCTCCGGCTGCCGGATAAGAGCGCGCCTGCTTGTCGCTCACCTTACTTACTTCTATAATCAAGCGCATAAGAGCTTCATCCGCGCCGGACAAGCGAGTAGAAAGAAAGCGCACTTAAGCGAACCAAGACGCTTGAGGCACAAAGTATTATTTTCTTGCCTGTAGAGCCGAAGCCGCGATGAAAGAGGAGTAGATAGCTTTGAAAGAAGAAGAAGGCGCAACCGCGACCTGTCCCCGCGCGCCGCAAACACTTTCGGTCGAGCGCGCGGCAATGGCGCGGCTTCCAACCGCAACGGGCGATTTCCAGATTGCCGCTTATCGCTCGCTCGTGAGCGAGGAGAAGTTCGTCGTCCTGTTCAAGGGAGAACTGAATCCGAGCATCCCGACGCTGGTGCGGATTCACTCGCAATGCCTGACGGGCGATGTCTTCGGCTCGACCAAATGCGATTGCGGGCAACAACTGCGCCGCGCGATGCAGATGATCGAAAAGGAAGGACGCGGCGCAATCGTCTATCAACATCAGGAAGGGCGCGGCATCGGCATCATCAACAAGATTCGCGCTTACGCTTTGCAGGATGAAGGCGCGGACACGGTCGAGGCGAACGAGCGTCTGGGCTTTGCCGTGGATTATCGCGAGTACAAGCAATGCGCAGAGATTCTTTTCGACCTTGGGTTATGTCAGGTGCGCGTGCTTTCAAACAATCCTTTGAAGCTGCGGGCGTTGAAAGAAGCCGGTCTGGAAATCGTCGAGCGCGTTTCGATAGAAGTCGAGCCGCCCGAATCAGCTGAAGATTACATGCGCACGAAGAAAGAAAAGATGGGACACCTGCTTGAATTCAATATCTGAAGCACGAGAGAACACAACCGGCAAAAATCAGAGAGGCCGCAATTTCCATCTCCGGAATTGCGGCCTTCGGTTTTATTACGGGTTTCATTTGCATGCGACCTTTAGCGTGAGCAAAGAACATCTCCCGCAAAGGCGCAAAGGCGCAAAG
>JACMLC010000305.1 GCA_014379795.1 Pyrinomonadaceae bacterium | reverse complement strand
CTCGCGCGGCGTGACGCCTTTACGTTCGGCTGCGCGCTCGATGTTGATGCCGTGCTCATCCGTCCCCGTCAGAAAAAAGGTCTCGTACCCGCGCTGCCGCTTGTAACGCCGCAGGCAGTCCGCCACAATCGTCGAGTACAAATGTCCCAAATGCGGCAAAGTGTTGGCGTAATAAATCGGTGTTGTAACGTAGAAAGTTTTCATTATTTGAAAATGGTGGCTGATGTTGCGAATCAATGGTTAAAATAAATGCGCTGCTTCTTCGCTTTGTGTTCTTTGCGCGTCCCTTCTTTGCGCACTTTGCGGTTAAGAGCTTTTTTAACGCAAAGACCGCAAAGAGTTAAGACGCAAAGACCGCAAAGAGATTTCACCCTTGAATCACCTTTTTATACCAGTTTATGAATCTCTTTTCTTTAACCACACAGTTAAATTTCCAGTCGCCTCAAATCCAAGTGACTGAAGCTCTGCAACCAGCTCTTTTCTTTCATAACCGACGATGTCCGAACGCTCAATTGAATCAAAGATAAAACCAATCATCTCAGACCAGTGGTTGACGCCTTCATCCGGCGTGAAGAAGTTCGAGAGGCCCAGAACATCATCGGTTTTATTGACAAAACAACCGCTAACTATCTCTTTATCATTATATCCGGCGACAAACCAAACTCTCCGGTCATCCAGTAATCGCGCGTCAAAAATTTCTTTACCAAGCTCTTCATCGGCATCCCATGCAAGTCTCCAACGTGACAGAGCGGCTTCAGTCTTTACAATCTCATAGCTTAATTTCTTGCCCTCGCCTGACCGAATAAAGTCTGCGGGTTTGAGATAAATCCACTGCGCGTCAAAGAGTCTGGTGAACCCGTAACCGCTCAAATCCAACACAGCAAAGCTATCTTTGATTGACCACTTGTCCCATTTTTCCTGTTCGTAGTTAAGAGCGATGCTGTTAAAAATCTCATCCGGTCGCCAGTGTTTAGAAGCGGTCACCAGATTTGAATACAGCGGCAGAGTCTTTTCCAAGCTATACCAGATGGAGCCTGTTTGATGATGCTTGATATTGTGATTTTCAAATATCGCCTCGTATAAACCGTTGTTATTGCGAATCGCTTTTTCAATCTTATCTTTCATCTGTCAGACCGCTGGCGCGGAGAGCAACTTGTGCCTTAATGATTCCCTTTTATCAAAGCCATAGCTTCGGCGCGCGTCCGCGAGTCGGTGCGAAAACCGCCGAGCACTGCGGAAGTGACTGTGATTGCTCCCGGCTTGCGCACACCTCTGAGGGTCATGCAGGTATGCTCGGCTTCGATCACGACCATCACGCCGAGCGGCTTGAGTCCTTCAAAGAGCGTATGAGCAATCTGCGTCGTCAGGCGTTCCTGCACTTGCAAGCGGCGCGCGAAAGTCTCTGCGAGGCGCGCGAGTTTTGAGAGACCTAAGATTCGACCGTTCTTAGGGATGTATGCAATGTGGCATTGCCCGACGAACGGGGCTAGATGATGCTCGCAGATGGAAGCGATGCTGATGTCTTTGACGATGACCATCTCATCATGTTTGTCGCCGGGTAGCGCAAGGGTATGTTGATGCGGGTCTTCGCGCATCCCTGCGGTTAATTCCGCGTACATGTCTGCGACGCGGCGAGGCGTGTCAATCAAGCCTGCGCGTTCCGGGTCTTCGCCGATGCCTTCGAGAATCAATCGCACGCCCTGCGCGATCAATTCAAGATTGACATCCTTTGCCTCTTTCTTCATGCGCTGAAATTCCTTGCGGTTAAATGTTCCTGTCGGACAAAGCATTCAAGGCTGCCGCTTCAACGATGCGCAAGGCGACGCCCGCGCGTGTCGCGGCGGCGCGGCATTGCTCGTACTCAGGCATCCGGTTGATGACGCGCCCGTTGATAAATCCTAATTTAACATCAATTTCGCCGTAGGGCGTTGCGACGCGAACGATTTCACGCTCCAGCGCGCGTCTTTCCACTTCATAGCTTCGCACGCCGAGCGTCGTGGTTTCGGAAAACAGCAATTCTGTCATCGCTTCGCTCACATCTCTGCGGCAAAGAATGGAGACCAGCACGCCGGGACGATTTTTTTTCATCTGCGCGGGCGTGAAATAGCAATCGAGCGCGCCAAGCTCAAATGTTTTGTCCATCAGATGACCGAAAAGCTGCGGCGACATGTCATCTATATTCGTCTCAATCATCAATAGGCGCTCTGTCTCTGCTTGCCCCTGAGTTGTAGCTTCATCTTCGCCTATCATTAAACGTAGGACATTCGGGAATTTCTCATACTCTCTGGTTCCCGCTCCGTAACCTGTCTTCTCGGTTTTCATTTTCGGCAGCGCGCCGAACTCTGTGCAAACTGTGCTGATGATGGCCGCGCCGGTCGGCGTCACCAGCTCGCCTTTAATATTTGAGGCATAAATCGGAATGTCTTTTAACAACTCTGCGACGGCTGGCGGCGGAACGGGAAAGCGGCCATGCGCCATCTCGACCATGCCGCTGCCGACGTGCAGAGCGGACGACGCGAAACGCTCAATGCCGAGAAGCTCGAAACCGATACATGCGCCGACCACATCAATGATGGCATCGAGCGCGCCGACTTCATGGAAATGTATCTGCTCGACCGGCATGTTATGCACTCGTGCTTCCGCTTCTGCGAGGTGCGAGAAAATTCGCGCGGCGCGGTCTTTGACGCCTTCGCTCAATTTCGATTGAGAAATGATTTTCAGGATGTCGCTTAAGTGGCGATGCGCGTGCTCGTGCGCCGTGTGAACCAGAGCGTGCGTCGCGCTGATGCCGGAGCGGTCAACCGTCTCAAACTTTATCTCGTACCCTTGGACGCCGAGCAGTGAGAGATTTTCCAGCAGAGCTTGCGGCTCAACCCCCGCGCCGACCAGCGCGCCAAGGATCATATCGCCGCTCGCTCCGGCGAAACAGTCAAAATAAAGCGTCTTCATCGCGCGTCGAAAAGCGGCAGGATTTCACCGGCCTTCCCGTTTATCACTTCATTACAAAAGCCGGAGAGCGGCGTCAACTCCGGATTTATCTCCACCACAAAAGCACCTGCCGTTTGAGCCATCTCAGGAATCGCGGCGGCTGGATAAACCAGCGCGGATGTCCCTACGACAAAGAACAATTCGCAGGCTTGCGCCTTTAACATCGCCCGCTCAAATGCTTCCGGCGGAACGATCTCACCAAACAGAACCACGTCCGGCCTCATTTCGCCTTCGCAATTTGTGCAACGCGGCGAACGCATTTGAGAATGGTCGTGACTGAGATGTTCGAGCCTGCCGCACATGACACACCTCGCGCGCCAGATGTTGCCGTGTAGCTCTATGACCTCGCTTGAGCCTGCGGCCTGATGCAAACCGTCTATGTTCTGCGTGACGAGCGTAAAGTCTTCAAACAAATCCTGCCAGCGCGCCAACGCTTCATGTGCCGGATTGGGACGCACGACGCGAATCACCTCGCGGCGGAAATCGAACCACTCCCAGACTGCTTGCAAATCTCGCTCGACCATCTCGGCAGACGAGATGACATCGAAAGGCAATCCTTTCCAGACCGCCGCGCCGCCTCCGCCGCGAAAAGTCGGGATGCCCGATTCGGCGGAGACGCCCGCGCCCGT
Source organism: Pyrinomonadaceae bacterium (assembly GCA_014379795.1). GTDB lineage: Bacteria > Acidobacteriota > Blastocatellia > Pyrinomonadales > Pyrinomonadaceae > JACMLC01. The sequence goes on along the minus strand of JACMLC010000305.1, from coordinate 3,234 downwards.
CAAGACGCACACGCGACGCGCACGCGCGAATCGCCCGCGCAACTCCTCTGTCGGAAATGCCCCGTTTGTTGTTTGCATCGTGTGAGTTCGGATGGTAACAGAGCGCACCTGAAAGGTGTCAAGCAGGACAAGCTCCGCGATTGGCTTAGCGGATAGGAGCTAAGCTATACTGCTTTTTATTAAGAGCGCCTAACAAAATCGAGGGAATGCCACAGAGACACAGAGACACGGAGCGCGCGTCAAATAGTTTAGTCCAGCTTCCCTTTGTCTTCTTTGTTCTCTGTGTCTCTGTGCCTCTGTGGCTGAGATTTGTAAGAACTTCTAAATGTTAGCTGAGAATCAAGAGTGAGCTTACGGCAATTACAGGAAACTCTGCGCGAGCGCGTGCGCGCCGCAGCCAATGAAACCTTCGGCGTGACGCTTGAGCAAATCAGCGCGGAAGTCCCGCCGCGCACAGAGCTGGGCGATCTGGCTTTTCCCGTCGCTTTCGAGCTGGCAAAGCTGATTAAGCAAACGACCGGCGAGAAACGCCCGCCACGCGCCATCGCAGAGCAGCTTAAGACAGCCCTTGAAGCTCTCCCGCAAATCTCTCGCGTCGAAGTCGCCGGAGCGGGCTATCTCAACATCTTTTATGACCGCGCCGCGTTGCTCTCAAGCCTTGTCGCAAACAGCGAAGCCGGTACAGCATCACTCTCAGCCGCAACCAATGCGCGCCCCAAGCGCATGGTCGAGCATACCAGCATCAACCCTAACAAGGCCGCGCACATCGGGCACGTTCGCAACTCGGTTATCGGCGACACCTTCGTTCGCATCCTGCGCGCGGCGGGCGAAACGGTCGAAGTCCAAAACTACATAGACAACACAGGCGTGCAGGTCGCGGATGTCGTCGTCGGCTTTATGCACATAGAGCGCATGACGCTCGAAGACATCCGCGCGCTCGACAATAGCCTGCCGCCGGAACGCCCTTTCGATTATTACTGCTGGGACCTTTACACGCGCGTAGGGCTTTTTTATCGCAACGACGATCCGGGCGGCGAACTCGACCCGGAACGTTTGAAGCTCAGGGCTGAGACGCTGCATGCGATTGAAGCAGGCGATAATCCAACGGCCACGCTCGCGGATTACGTCGCGACGCGAAATGTCGAATGTATTTTAGACACGATGGAACGGCTCGGCATACGTTATGACGTGCTGCCGCGTGAATACGAAATTCTGCACCTGCATTTCTGGGACAAAGCTTTTGAGCGCATGAAAGAGACCGGCGCGCTTCATTATCAAACCGAAGGCCGCAACAAAGGCTGCTGGGTCATGCCCTTTGAATCGCACACCGGAACGGATGACCATGAAGCGGATAAAATCATCGTCCGCTCAAATGGCACAGTCACATACACCGGCAAAGACATCGCTTATCAATTATGGAAGCTCGGCCTGCTCGGGCTTGATTTTAACTACAAGCTCTTTCGCACTTATTCGGACGGCCAGAAAACATGGATAACTACGACTGAGCCGCAAGCAGATAGTGAGACGACAGATTCTCGTCCGCAATTTGGCGGCGGTGCGACGGTTTATAATGTGATTGACTCGCGGCAATCCTACCCGCAAGACATCGTGCGGCGCGGCGTCGCGGCGGTCGCTCCTGAAATCGGCGAAGAGGCGAGCGTGCATCTGGCTTATGAGATGGTCGCGCTCTCGCCCGCCGCGTGCGAAGAGCTTGGCATCCGGCTCAGCGCAGAAGACCGCGCGCGTCCACACATAGAGATGAGCGGTCGCAAAGGCTTGGGCGTCAAAGCCGACGACCTCATCAACCGTCTTGAGATAAACGCGCTCAGCGAAGTCGAAGCTAGACATCCCGAAATCACTGATGAAGAACGACGCCAGACCGCGCATCAAATCGCCGTCGGCGCACTCCGTTATTTTCTCTTGAAATTTACGCGCAATACTGTCATCGCTTTTGATTTCAAAGAAGCTCTCTCATTCGAAGGCGAAACAGGCCCCTATTGCCAGTACGCAGCCGTGCGCGCCAATGCCATCTTTCGCAAGCTGGATGATGCAGCGAAAGTGTCGGCCACAGAAATTATTAACAACGCTTCTGATTCGGAGAGCGCTCAGCGACAGGAAGTGGCGCGCGTGCTTGAAGGCGAGAGCGGCGATGAAATCTGGTCGCTGGCAGTCCTCGCGGCAAAGCTGGATGAAGCAATCAAACAATCCGCTGCGGCGGCTGAGCCTGCTGTTTTAGCCAAGTACACTTTCAATCTGGCACGCGCATTCAATCTTTTTTATCATCGACACCGTATTATCGCCGAAGAGGACGCCACGCGCCGCGCCGTGCTGGTCTCTGTCGCAGACATCACGCGACGGCAATTGACCGCTGCGCTCTCTGCGCTCGGCATCGAAGTGCCAGAGCGAATGTAAGCGGGATTACTGTTTTGCATTTATGTTTGATGTATTTTTGAAAGGCAATGATAAGTGATAAGTGATAAGAGAAATGCTGTTTTTGCTTATCACTTATCACTCATCACTTATCACTACGGAGCTTGCTTATGCTGATTGTGATGAAGATTGACGCGACCGAAGGCCAGATTGCGAACGTGGTCGGCGTCATAGAGGAGATGGGCTTGAATGCTCATCCGATACCCGGCGCGCAGCGCACAGCCATCGCCATCACAGGCAATCAGGGGTCTGTAGACACAACGCGCTTTGAAAATATGCCGGGTGTCGCGGAGACGATTAAGGTCAGCAAGCCTTACAAGCTGGTGACGCTTGCGCTGCGTCCTGAAAGAACAATTGTGCGTGTCGGCGATGCGACCATCGGTGGAGACGAGCTGGCGATTATCGCCGGGCCGTGCGCGATAGAAAGCCGCGCGCAGGCTTTTGCCATCGCCGAAACCGTCCGGCGCAGCGGAGCCAGATTCTTTCGCGGCGGAGCCTTTAAGCCGCGCACTTCGCCTTATGCTTTTCAGGGGCTTGGCGAAGAGGGATTAAAAATCCTGGCGGAAGTCCGTGACGGTTACGGTCTTAAAATCGTCACCGAAGCGATGGACGAAGCGGGCGTTGATCTGGTCGAGCGTTACGCGGATATGATTCAGATAGGCGCGCGTAACATGCAGAATTTCACATTGCTCAAACGCGCCGGACGCTCGCATTTGCCTGTGCTTCTGAAGCGCGGTCTGTCGGCGATGCTTGACGAATGGCTGCTGGCGGCTGAGTACATCATGGCCGAAGGAAATTATCAGG
>JACMLC010000304.1 GCA_014379795.1 Pyrinomonadaceae bacterium | reverse complement strand
GTCTTTGGTTTCGTCTGCCATCTCGTCTTGCGCTTACACCCTGACTTAAATCGCGTTAAAGCGCAAAAGCTCTAACGCAGAGAAAAATTCCCGGCTGTCTTAATGCAAAAGTACGAAAGGACGGTCACGTGCGTTGTAACATGCGTTTTGCGCCATTGTCAACAAGTTCGCTTTTCTCGCTCAGGCCACTTCAAACGCCCGCCAAACTTGACTCACCGGCGATGCGAACCGTATCATAGCTTGTTTGAAATAAGACGCAGATAGCTGCCTATAGACCAGAGGAACCAAGAGAAAATGAAGCAAGGAATTCATCCCGAATATCACGAGATCAAGGTGCATTGCGCCTGCGGCGAGACGTTCACGACGCGTTCGACGCGCAAGGACGACCTGAATGTGGAAATCTGCTCGGCCTGCCACCCGTTCTTTACGGGCAAGCAGAAGCTGGTTGACACAGCCGGGCGCGTTGACCGCTTCAACAAGCGGTACGGCAAAAAGCAGGCTGAGGAGACGCCGGAGGCTCAAGAGGCGCAACCGGCTGAAACCGCCGCCGCGCAGTAATGCGATAACAAGTACGCCTAAATTATTTGAACGCAACGCAACATTAGCAACTACTAAATCCACACGCCGACGCTCTTCAGCGTCCGGTCGCTCTTCGTGTATCATCAAAAGATACACGCGCCGCCGGAATCAAAAAGAGGTCGGCGTTATCAATTAGGGTGTAGGGGGAAGGGTGTAGGGTGTAGTTCAAGACATTGCTTTTCCTACACCCTATCCCCTTCCCCCTACACCCCAATTTGCATAAGGAGTAACAGTGAGCGCGAACGAAAGAGACTTAATCGTCGGCGGGCAGGCCGTCATCGAAGGCGTGATGATGCGTACCCCCAATGCTTACGCCATCGCCGTGCGTAAGAGCGACGGCACGATTGTCAACATTTCCGCAGCCTTGCCGAAGTGGAGCGACAAGTACCCGATTCTCAAGCTGCCAGTGTTGCGCGGCGGCGCAGTGCTTGTGCAATCAATGGGCTTGGGCATCAAGGCGCTGAACTTTTCCGCCAACGAAGCCTTCGCGGATGCAGAGCAGGCAGAAGAGAAAGAGATCGAAGTCGCTCTGAGGCCCGCCGTCATCGAAGGCGAAGGAGATTTCGCGGGCATCACGGGAGCCATGCCCGGCTTGATTCCGATTCCGACCGAGAAGCGCGCGAAAGATGAGATGAAGAAGGGCGGCACGGCTGCCGCCGCAGGCTCAATCGCCTTCGCGCTTTTTTTTAACGTGCTGCTGTTTATCGTCGCGCCTCTGCTTTTGACCAACGCGATCTTTATCGCGACGGGCTGGGGCGAGCGCATCAACAAGACCGAAACGGCGAACGTGCAGCAGGCACAACAGGCGCAACCGGTAGCAGCAGATAAAGGCAAGGCTGTACAGAATGCTCCCATCACGACGGATGCGTGGTACTCGCGCGCATGGAAAAGCGTTCGCGGGTATTTACAGCCGGTTGAGATTTCTTATGCCTTTAATCTGGTTGACGGGCTGATACGCATGGCCTTCTTCCTGATTATGATTTTTACGTTCTCGCTGCTCAAAGACATCCGGCGTGTCTTTGAATATCACGGCGCAGAGCACAAGACAGTGTTTACGTGGGAAGCTGGCTTGCCCCTGACGGTCGCCAACGCGCGCATCCAGCCGCGTCAGCACCCGCGCTGCGGCACGAGCTTTTTGATGGTCGTGATGCTCGTCTCCATCGTGCTTTTTTCCTTCATCAAGTTCGACACGCTCATCTACAACATGCTGATACGCATCGCGCTGCTTCCTCTGGTCGCGGGACTCTCTTACGAGATAATTCGTCTCTCGGCAAAAAAAGAGGGCGGGTTTATTTTCAAGCTCATCACGCTGCCCGGTGTCTGGCTCCAGAACATCACGACCAAAGAGCCTGACGACCAGCAGTTGGAAGTTGCCATAGAGGCTTTGAAAGAATCGCTCAAGCTTGAGCCACAACCGAAAGAAGCGGCGGCCACTCCGCTCGCCTGAAAGCTATGCAGGAAAAATTAGAACAGATCGTTGCGCGTTACGAGGAACTGACCGCGCTGCTCTCTTCGCCGGACATACACTCGGATCAGGCCGCTTATGCGAAAGCTGCTAAGCAGCATCGCGGCCTCGGCGAAGTCGTCGAAAAGTATCGCAAGTGGAAAGCTCTGAATGATGAACTGGCGGGCGCGCGTGAGCTTTATGATTCCGCCGATGATGAAGAGATGCGCGAGATGGCGCGCGTTGAGATAGAGACTTTGCAGGCGGGTCTTGACCAGTATGATGCGGACTTGAAGATGCTCCTGATTCCCACAGACCCGAACGATGAAAAGAACGTGATTCTGGAAATTCGCGCGGGCACCGGCGGCGACGAGGCGACGCTCTTTGCCGCCGAGATGCTCAGGATGTACGCGCGTTATGCAGAGCGGCAAGGCTGGCGGATGGAGATTCTGGACTCTTCCGAATCCGGCATCG
>JACMLC010000303.1 GCA_014379795.1 Pyrinomonadaceae bacterium | reverse complement strand
TCTCAGAAGACGATGATACTGTGCGTCTGTCCGGACTTACCGAATACCAGATCGAAAGCAGCGCCATTAAAGAGACAGCGCCAAGCCCGCTGGCATCCGAGCACACCCTGATGCTTGGATGGAATGAGCGTGCTTCATCCATCATTAAGGAATTAGATAACTATGTGGGAGCGGACTCTAAAATAACTGTTGTCCACAGAGATGAAATAGACGTCAACGCGCATTTATCTCAAAATGGAAATGGCGGGCAAGCTCTACGCAACATGGCTGTTTCCTTCCGTGCTGGTGATACCACAGACCGCGAGACTTTAGAGAGCCTGTCGGTCAATGGATACGACCATATTATTGTCCTCAGTACAGGCCAAGAAGATTCAGCTTCAAGCGATGCGCAGGAAGCCGATGCGCGCACGCTGATCACGCTGCTTCACTTGCGCGATATGTCGGATAAATCCGGGCAGCCATTATCTATCGTCAGCGAGATGCTGGATATCAAGAACCGGCAGCTCGCGCAGGTAACGCGCGCGGATGATTTTGTCGTCAGTGATAACCTGCTCAGCCTGATGCTGTCGCAAATCTCTGAGAACGCGGAGCTGGCGCTGGTATTCCAAGACCTGTTTGACCCGGAAGGCTCGGAAATTTATCTCAAACCCGCCGAAGAGTATGTGCAAATGGATAGCCCGCTCAATTTTTATACGGTCGTCGAAGCCGCACGCCGCCGCAATCAGGTTGCCATCGGCTATCGCGTACAGGCTAACGCCTATGACGCAGACAAATCTTACGGCGTGAGGATAAATCCCAAAAAGTCTCTGCTGACCACATATGCCAAAGGAGACAGAATCATCGTGCTGGCCGAAGACTGAAGATGAGGTGAGCTTTAGAGCAAACCGCGAAGGCACAGAGAGGCTGTTTATCTTTGTGCCTTCGCGGTCTTTGTGGTTAAACTTTTGTGCATGAGCGCGAGTCAGCCCAAACGTGAATTATTTGCGTCTCTCGCAGCCGAAGCGCGTGCCTGCTCTGTGTGCCCTGCGATGTGCGAGAGGACGGCTGTCTTGAGCGAGTTTAACGGCTCGCTTGAGGCGCGCGTCTTGTTTATAGGCGAAGCTCCCGGCAGGCAGGGCGGCGACCGCACGCGCACGCCTTTTACGGGCGATCAATCCGGGCGCAACTTTGACCGCTATCTGGATTCGATCAAGCTCAAACGCGAGCGCATCTTTATCACCAATGCTGTGCTCTGCAATCCGCGCCGCGAGTCCGGCGCCAATCGTAAGCCGACGGGCGCAGAGGTCATCAACTGCTCGGGCTTTCTCAGACGCCAGATTGAGCTGCTCGACCCGCGTGTGGTGGTCACGCTCGGGGCGGTCTCGCTTGATGCGCTCCGGCGCATTGAGTATCATGCGTTGTCTCTGAAAGAAGCCGCCGGAAAAATTTACCAGTGGAACCAACGCCTGCTCGTTCCCGTTTACCATCCGAGTCCGCAGGTGCTCGCTTCGCACCGTCGAGAGGCGGCGCAGCTATCGGATTACAAGGCGATTGCAAAGGCTCTGGCCCGCGCCGGTTTAACCGATGCGTCGCGGGCGCAAAATCTTTAATTAAAGAGAGGTTGAAAGATGAAAGAACGTTATAACTCAGCGAAAATATTTTCCGCGATCTTACTCGCGCTCGTCGCCGTTGCCGTCATGGCATGGGCTGATTCCGGCGCGAGGGCTGTGGAGGATTCAAAGTCCAAAGCCTCCGCTGCCCCGAAAGTCGGCGAGGCCGCGCCGGATTTTCGCCTCCCCTACGCGACGCAAGAGAAGTTGTTTATGAAGCCCGAAGAGCAGATGACGCTCGCTTCCTTGCGCGGCAAGAATGTGATTCTGGCTTTCTATCCGGCGGACTGGTCTGGCGGCTGCACCAAAGAGGTCTGCATGCTGCGAGACACTTTCGCGGAGCTGGGCAAGCTGAACGCGACCGTGCTCGGCATCAGCGGCGATTATGTTTTCTCGCATCACGAGTGGGCCAAATTCCACAAGCTGCAATTCCCGCTGCTCTCCGACCACGATCACAAAGTAGCGCGCATGTATGACAGCTACATGGAAGAGTATGGATTCAACAAGCGCACGGCTTACCTGATAGACAAAGACGGCATCGTTCGCTACGTCAACCTGACTTTCAAGGTCGGTGACGCGACCGATTACAACAAGCTGCGCGCCGAGCTGGAAAAGCTGAACCCAACGCCGCCGCCAAATGCAGGGCAGAAAAAGGACTAGGGAAAGGCAGGACACAGGACTCAGAACTCAGGACTCAGAATAAAAACAATGCTGTTCTTTCTTCTGAGTCCTGAGTTCTATTATTCGTATGCCCGAAGTATCGGAACAAATTGAGCTAAAAAAATCCGCGCTGGATGAGATGCACAGGCGGCTCGGTGCGGAACTGTTGGAGCGTGACGGGTGGCTGCTGCCCGCGTCTTACGGCGATGTCGCTGGCGAATATGCAGCGGTGCGCGCGGGCGGGGCGGGGCTGATTGATCTTTCCCAGCGTGCGCGGATTCGAGTGAGCGGCACAGAAGCCGTCATGTTTCTGAACGGCCTGGTGACGAATGATGTCAAGACGCTGGAAGCGGGCGCGTGGATGCCTGCGGCTTTTCCGAATGTGCAGGGGCGTCTGCTGGCACATGTGCGTATCCTGCACGTCGCTGACGGCTTTCTGTTCGATACGGAAGCACGGACGCGCGAGGCCGTCCTGAAAACGCTTGAACGCTTTACGCTCGCAGGGGATTTTCGCGTCTCAGACGTGACAGAGGAAATTGTCACCGTCTCCGTGCAGGGAGCCGGAGCCGCCGGAATCGTGAATGAGGTTTTGGGAGAGGAAGCCTCCGGCGTTGCGCAGGGTCGCGTCGCTGGCGTTGAATGGAATGGTCAACCTGTGACCGCGATTCGCGCTACGCATACGGCTGAAGATGGCTTTGATCTGTTTGCAAGCGCGGCGCAAGCGCAAGCCTTGTGGGACGCGCTCATCACGGCAGGCGCGAAGCCGGTGGGGTTCGAGGCTCTGGAAATCTTAAGAGTCGAAGCCGGACTGCCACGCTTTGGCGTAGACATAGACGAAACCAATGTCGTCCTTGAAACCGGGTTGGACGAAGCCGTGAGCTTTACCAAAGGCTGCTACATAGGGCAGGAGATAATCGCGCGCATACATTGGCGCGGCCATGTCGCCAAGCGTCTCGCAGGAATAATGGTTGATGAAGACGATGCTATTCAAAGCGGCGATAAGGTTCGCGCCGTGGATGGCAAAGAGATCGGGCGCGTGACTTCAACCGTCCACTCGCCTGAATTGAAACGCCGCGTCGCGCTCGGCATCATCAAATATGATTATCTTGTTCCGGGCACACAGGTCACGATTATCTCAAACGAGAAAGAACATCCGGCGCACATCGCTTCGCTGCCTTTCGTGCGCGGAAGCTGGGACGCACAGGCTTCAACGGAGCCGGAGACCGGAGCATGAGCGAGCGACAGATTGCCCCGGATGAAAAGCCCGCGCCTGATCTGGACAGCTCGCAGGCGCAGCTCGCTTATCAGATTATCGAATCGCTGCTTGAGCACACGCGCGTCGTCAGCGACCTCGTCGCGCTGATGGCGCAGGTCCTTGACGAAGATACGACGAAGGCTCTGACCAACACACCGCAATGGCAGGCATATCTTGACAGCCGCCGCGCAATGGAGCGCACGCGCGCAGACGTGGAAAAATTTACGGAGATCATGACCCAACTTTCCGCAGATAAAATGCCTTAAGTTAAGCCAAATGTAACTTCAATAGCGATAATGTGAATTGAAGGGTAGAGAAGAAAGAGCGAAAGCCATTCAATGGCGAGCTTCTTTCCAATCCTTGATTTACGTTGACGTATCAGCCTTGACGGAAAGTTTTAATCGGCATAGGATATGCCCCGCTTCAGTGGACTACTTTCAACGAAGCATTTCTTCCAAGCGTGCTTTCTTAGAGGACTCGGTCGTTACCCCGCGCGGCTAAATCCTTTAAATCGGCATTTAATCCTTAAACATCACCCGAAGGAGAACGGTAAGATGCATTCCCTCTGCAAATCTATCTCGGCACATCCCTTATCTCGCAAGCTCAAAAAAAGCCTGTCGCAGACCAAACATATTAACCGGACTATGCTGCGTTTCGTCGCCAGATTATCCCTCGGCGGCGCACTGGCTCTCTTTGCCCTGACGCTTATCTCTTTTTACTCAACTTCATCCGCGCAGCAGCGAAATATCGGTTTGATTCCAAAGCTGACAGCCGCATCTTCGTTCTTCTGGCTCCCGCAAGTAGTGACCCCCGAGACAATAGATACTTTCGAGGCTGATTGCGAGACCCCTGAGAATGTTTACGTGCTGGGCGAGACGGTTTGCGCCGTCTCGACAAACGCGCCACCGCCTTCATTCGGCTTTCGCCAACGCCGCTTTCAATGGGTCACTCCCAACGGCACCGTTGTGCAGCAAACTGAGATTACTACGAACCCGCAAAGCGATTCCTACACGATTCCGACCGCGGGGCCGGAAGCGCAGATCGGCACATGGTCTGTCAGGTCAATCAACAACAGAGGCGGCATTGCGACAATCGCGAAGTTTACAGTGCGCGACCCGAACAACCTCAGAACAGATTTGGCGGTTGGTAAAGTCGGGCCGCTTGAGGTCAAGAGCGGGAATAATGTCAGCTATTCAATCACGCTCGTCAATCGCGGGCCGGATGATGCGCAAAATGTCCAGCTCACAGATGCAGTGCCTGCCAACATGACTTTTGTTGCCGGCACGCAGGCTTCAGGCGCGAGCTTTAACTGTACGCATCCATCTTCGGGCGGCACAGGCACGAGCGTCTGCACCATCGCGACTCTGCCGCGAAACTCGACGGCCACTTTTACTTTTATCTATCAAGTGGATTCGGGGACGGCCACCGGGACGACCATCGAAAACACTGTCAATGTGTCCAGCTCGACGGTTGAGCTGAACCCTGCGGACAATTCATTTACTTCTCCGGTGACGGTCACAGGCGCGGGCAGCGGCGGCGGTGAGTGCGTCATCTCCTGCCCTGCCGACATCACCGTCCCACACGAGACGGGGGTGGCAGGCGCGACAGTTACCTATCCTGCTCCGACAACGACCGGCAGCAATTGCGGCGCGGTCAGTTCCTCTCCTGCATCCGGCACGTTCTTCCCCGTTGGCACGACAACTGTTATTGCCAGCGCGGA
>JACMLC010000302.1 GCA_014379795.1 Pyrinomonadaceae bacterium | reverse complement strand
TTCTTCTGCGGGCGTTTCCAGCGCTTGCTTGACGGCTTCGAGCATCAGATTATAGTCAACAGGCTTTGCCAGATAATCATGCACGCCGAGCCGCTCGCACTGTTCGCGCAGTTGATCGTTTTCTTCGCCCGTGATGACGATGACGGGGACGCTCGTGTCGAGCGCGCGAATCTCGCGCAAGACCTGCGAGCCGTGCATCTCCGGCAGTGTCATGTCAAGCACGATGGCGTCCGCGCCGTTGGCTTGAAATTCACCGATGCCTTCCTCGCCCGTGTAGGCGATTCTGATTTTATAACCGGCCTTTTTCAGCGTCGCTTCATAAAGCGCTGCTAAATCTTCCTGATCTTCTATGATAAGAATGCAATGCTCGCTCATAAATCCCCTTTGTTGGTTTTTAGTTGGCGGAATTCCAATTCAGGCGGATAATCGCCGTCTGAAAACTGTAAACTGAAAACTGTAAACTGTCTATGAGTCCCATTGCCATCGTCCTGATTCTGCTGGTGGTCGCCGTCGTGCTCTTTGGCACGGAGCGCATCCCTATAGACATCGTCACCATCCTGCTGGTCATTATGATGGTGGTGACGGGAACGCTGACCGCCGGAGAGGCGTTCGCGGGCTTTGGCAATGACATCATTATTACGATTGCGGGATTATTTGTGCTGACCGGCGGGCTGGTCAAGACGGGGGTCGTGGATACTGTCGGCAGGCGTTTGCACAAGATCGCGGGCGGCAGCGAGTTTCGTCTGACAGCATTGATTATGATCGTCGCGGCCATGTCCGCAGCCGTGATGAAGAATACGACCACGACGGCGATGTTTGTGCCGGTCGTGCTGGGATTGTCCGAGCGCGCACGCATCGCGCCGTCAAAACTCTTGATGCCGCTCGCCTTCGGCGCAATCCTGGGCGGCACCTGCACGCTGATCGGGACTTCTACAAATCTGGCCGTGAGCGGCGCGATTACGCGTTACAGCATGCCTCCGTTCTCTATGTTCGAGCTGACGTGGGTGGGCGTGCCGATCGTCGCAGCCGGGATGCTCTACATGCTGCTTTTGGGTTTGCGCCTCTTGCCCAGACGCGGCGGCGAGGATTCGCTGACAGATCAATATCACATCCGCGAATACTTGTCGGAAGTCATCGTGCTGGAAGCTTCGCCGCTCGTCGGAAAAACTTTAACGGCGGCGAACCTGAGCAACGATCTGGATTTGACGGTCGTCGGCATCATGCGCGGCAAGCAGGGACGCATCGCGCCGAGCGCGCACGAAGTCATACAGGCCAACGATTTATTGCTGGTGCAGGGAAAGGTCGAAGACATCCTGCGCGTCAAATCCGAAGCGGGCATAGAGATCAAAGCGGATTTTAAGCTGAGCGACACATTGCTTGAGACCGAAGAGGTAGAGCTGTTCGAGGTGATGGTCTTGCGCGGCTCTGACTTTGTCGGGCGAACAATCAAAGGCTTGAAATTCCGCCAGCGTTACGAGCTGGCGGTGCTGGCGATTAATCGTCAAGGCGTCGCGTTGCTGACAAAGCTCAGCACTGTCAGTTTGCGCTTTGGCGATGTGCTGCTGGTGCAAGGCAAACGCGAAGAGCTTGAACATCTAATCGCGGACGGCAATTTGCTCCTGCTGGAAGATGTCTCTGAGCGGCGCGGGCGATACGGCAAGCGTCGCTGGGCGCTCATCGCGTTCGGCGTCTTTCTCTTCTTCTCGATTACGCACCCTGCGCGTGTGCCGCTTTCTGTGGCCGTGCTGCTCGGCGTGCTGATCCTGCTGGCGAGCCGCGCCGTGCGTATGCAGGAGATGTATAACCTGATCGAGTGGCGCTTGCTCGTCTTGATTGCCGGGATGATTAGCTTCGGGACGGCGATGGAGAAGAGCGGGGCGGACAAGTATCTCGCAGACATGATCGTGCGCGGCGTCGGCGATTACGGCGGGCTGGCAGTGCTGGCAGGGTTCTTTGTGCTGACAGTGGCGTTGACGCAGCCGATGTCGAATCAAGCGGCGGCGCTCGTCGTCGTGCCGATTGCCATCAAGACCGCCGTCTCGCTCGGGCTGAACCCGCGCACCTTCGCGGTGATGGTCACATATGCCGCCTCTTGCTCGTTTCTCACGCCGCTTGAGCCTGCCTGCGTCCTGATCTTTACGCCGGGACGTTATCGCTTTTTTGATTTTGTCAAAGTCGGCTCGATTCTCACAGTGGCGGTCTTTGCTATCGTCATGCTGCTGGTGCCTGTGTTCTGGCCGATTCAGCAAAATGCAGACCTTTCGCTGGCGCAGATCGCTTCGCCCAAACCGGCCACAAAGGGGCACAGCCTGACGTATACCATCGCCCTCACGAACAAAGGCCCGGACACCGCGCGCTCTGTCAAGGTGATGAGCAATCTGCCTGCCGCCGTTACTTTTGCTTCATGCAACGCGACGGGCGACGGCGTGTGCGGCGGCGAAGGCAACAACCGCGTCGTGACGTTCCCCGCGCTGGCAAACGGCGCGTCAGTGACGGTCACGCTGGTCGCACTCGTCAACGACTCTGCCGGTGGCGGCGCGCTCATTGATAATGTCGTCACGGTCGAATCACCGACACCTGATTCGGATAAGCAGAACAATTCTATCAAAGAGACGGTTTCAATCTCTCCTTAAAATGCGTCTGCCGGTTTTGTCTAAAAGCTTGCCTCTCAACAGCTTGAGGTTTCGTGTCCCTCTGTGGTCTTGCGCTCGCGCGCTGGTCTCACTATAATGCGCGGGCTTTAGAGGAAGGCCGACCAAGTTCGGGCAGGAACAGTTGCTTTCTGAAAAAGCCTTGCCCACTTAAAATTTCATAATGGCAAATACGATTCGATTCAAAGAGCGCAGCCGCGCCCCGCGACGCGCGAACCACGCGCAGCCGCCTGCAACCCCTTTGCGCACTTTGGCCGCGAGCCTCGCGCAAGCCGCGCGCGCGGCTCTCGCAGAGCCTTACATGCTCTCCGTCGAGCGTCACGAGATAGCTTTGCGCCGCTTGCCGCCAGAGCTTGACGGCTTGCGCATAGTCCAGCTCTCGGACATACACCACAGCCCTTTCACAGGCCGCTCTCAGATCATGCACGCGATTGAGACGGCCAATAGCCTTGAGCCGGACATCATCGCGCTGACCGGCGATTACGTCTCGCACGACCCGTCATACGCAAGCCCCTGCGCAGAAATGCTCGGGCGACTGCGCGCGCGCCACGGCGTTTATGCTGTCTTGGGGAATCACGACCACTGGACGGATGCAGCGTTGATTACGGATTTGTTTCGCCTTGCGGGCATACAGGTCTTAGTTAATGAAGGCATGCGCTTTGAACTCGGCGGAGCATCTTTCTGGCTCGCGGGCGTGGACGATACGATGGTCGGCCTTGAAGATTTGCCGCTCGCGCTGGCCGGGTCGCGCGCGGACGAGATGAAGCTCCTGCTCGCGCATAATCCGATTATCCTGCGCCGCGCAGCGCGCGCCGGGGTTGATTTGGTCTTAAGCGGGCATACACACGGCGGGCAGATTACATGGCGCTCTGAGAAAAGCGCGTCCGGTAGACCGCGTCGCCGCATCCTGAGAGGCTTGGGGCGCAGAGGCCAGACGCAAATCTACGTCACGCGCGGCCTCGGCACAGTCGTCTTGCCGGTTCGTTACGGCTGCCCCCCGGAAGTTTCACTGCTCGAACTACGCTGCGCGAATTAGTCCCAAGCCCCAAGTCCCAAGTCCCAAGTTAAAAACTTGTCTTTGACTTGAGACTTGAGACTTGAGACTTGGGACTTAAATATGTCTTCACGCATTGTCACGCTTCCCAACGTGCTCACCATGTTTCGCATGGTGCTGGTTCCGGTTTTCGTCTTGCTCTTGTTTTATCAAAGATTTATTTGGGCGATGGCGGTCTTTATCATCGCCGGCATCACGGACGGGCTGGACGGATTGTTTGCGCGCCGCTTTAACCAGAAATCACAACTGGGCACGATCCTCGACCCGATAGCGGATAAGCTGCTGCTGGTGACCTCATTCATAGTCCTTTCGCTCCCCTCTATCAGCCCGCAGCAACAGCCCCCCAGCCACTTGCCAGTCCCTTTCTGGGTAACCACTGCGGTCATTAGCCGCGACATCTTTATCACGGTCGGCGCAGCGGCCATCAATATCGTGACCGGCTTTAGAGGCTTTCGTCCCTCATGGCTCGGCAAACTGAACACAACGGTGCAGATTCTGGCCGTCGTAGCCATCCTCCTCGCCGCCACCATTCCTTCGTGGATCAGCGGTTATTACCTGCCCGCCGTCTACGTCACGGTCTTCGCCTTTTCGATAATCTCCGGCCTGCATTACGTCTTTTTCGTTTCCAAGCTGCTCAATGAAGAGCGAAAGCAAAGCGATTAAGTCATTCCACGATCACTGCTAAAATCAAATAAAGCCTTTCCTTGTTGGATTTAGCTATGAACAGCAAAATCTCAGCCAGCTTCCCACTTAAAACTTGACAATAAGGCACTCAGATATTATACTGCGCCAGCGTTCAAATTAGTAGCAAACCGGGCTGTGAGACAGATTTCACAGCATTTATCGGGCGCAAAAGCATTCGGGCGCGTCCAGCGCGGCTGTCCAATCTTTATTTTGGGGAAGAGGCAGCCACAGCTTAATATTTGGAGAATAAAAGAGCAATGAGCAAGATTATAGGCATTGATTTAGGCACGACCAATTCCGTTGTGGCCGTGATGGAAGGCGGCGAGCCGACCATTATCACTAACTCTGAAGGCGGTCGCACGACGCCCTCCGTGGTGGCCTTTACCAAAGACGGCAACCGCCTCGTCGGTCAGGTCGCCAAGCGTCAGGCCGTCACCAACCCTGAAAACACGATCTATTCGATCAAACGTTTCATGGGGCGGCACTTCGATGAAGTGGGCGAAGAGATGAAGCAGGTTCCTTATAAAGTTAAAGCTGCCGGTAACCGCGACGTGCGCGTTGAAGCAGGCGGCAAGGATTATAGCCCGCCGGAGATCGCAGCGATGATCCTGCAAAAGATGAAGCAGTCTGCGGAAGATTATCTCGGGCAGAAAGTAGACAAGGCTGTCATCACAGTCCCGGCCTACTTTAACGACGCACAGCGGCAGGCCACGAAAGACGCGGGCAAGATCGCCGGTCTCGAAGTGATGCGTATCGTCAACGAGCCGACGGCTGCGGCCTTAGCTTACGGCCTTGATAAGAAGAAGGATGAGACCATCGCCGTGTTTGACTTTGGCGGCGGCACATTTGACATCTCTATCCTGGAAGTCGGCGAAGGCGTCGTCGAAGTCAAATCCACCAACGGCGACACACATCTCGGCGGCGACGACATAGACGAGCGCCTGATGGAATGGATTATCGAAGAGTTCAAGAAAGATCAGGGCATTGACCTGTCGAATGACAAGATGGCTTTGCAGCGTCTGAAAGAGTCCGCTGAAAAAGCCAAGATAGAGCTTTCAACGGCGATGGAGACGGAGATAAATCTGCCTTTCATTACCGCAGACCAGTCCGGGCCAAAGCATTTGGTGATGAAGCTCACGCGCGCGAAGTTCGAGCAGTTGATTGACGAGATTTTGCAACGCCTGAGAACTCCGGTCGAGCAGGCCATCAAGGATGCGGGCGTTGACGCCAGCAAGGTTGATGAAGTGGTCCTGGTCGGAGGCTCTACGCGTATTCCGAAGGTGCAGGAACTGGTCAAGGAGTTATTCGGGAAAGAGCCAAACAAGTCCGTCAACCCGGACGAAGTGGTCGCGGTCGGCGCGGCTGTACAGGCTGGCGTCTTGTCCGGCGAAAAGACGGACATCCTGCTTCTGGATGTGACGCCGCTCTCGCTTGGCATCGAAACCTTAGGCGGCGTGGCGACCAAGCTTATCGAGCGCAACACGACGATTCCGACGCGCAAGTCGGAAGTCTTCTCGACGGCTTCGGACAATCAAACGTCCGTCGAGGTTCATGTCATACAGGGCGAGAGGCCGATGGCTGCGGACAATCGCACGCTCGGCAAGTTTCATCTGGTCGGGATTCCGCCCGCGCCGCGCGGCATGCCGCAGATCGAAGTCACGTTTGACATAGACGCTAACGGCATCGTCAACGTCTCTGCTAAAGATATGGGCACCGGGCGCGAGCAGAAGATTACGATCACAGCTTCTTCGGGTCTCTCCAAAGATGAGATTGATCGTATGATGCGTGATGCCGAATCGCATTCCGCTGAAGACGTGAAGAAGCGCGAAGAGATAGAGGCGCGCAATCGTCTTGACGGTTTGACCTATCAGGTCGAGAAAACCTTTACAGAGAACCGCGAGAAGATGGACAGCGCGGGCGCAACGGAAGTTGAAGAGGCTCTCGCAGAAGCGAAGAAGGCTGCTGCTGAAGGCACTGCTGAAACAATGAACAGC
>JACMLC010000301.1 GCA_014379795.1 Pyrinomonadaceae bacterium | reverse complement strand
AGAGCTGCTTAAATAAGAAAAGCAACAGGTCAGAACCGCCTGCGGTAGCGGGCGGGTTCTTGGCGACACTTGCGACCCGCCCGCTACCGCAGGCGGTTCTGACAAGAGTTATGGGAAAGGCAGTGAACATGCGGCTTCAAACTTCTATCATCTCGTGCATCCTTTTATGCTCGTCATTTATTTCGGCTTCCATGCCGTTTGAACCGGCGCAGCGCGAGCGTTTCATCACGGTCGAGGGCGCAGATTTGCGCGCGAAGATGGAGACGGCTCTGAATATGGGACGCCAGCTCGCGCCGCAGACGCGCTTCTGGCTCGCATACTCTTTCGATGTCAGGCCGGGCGTCGCAGTTGATCCGGGCGAAGGTAAGTTTCGCGGCAACATGTCCGACTATGACGGAGTCACGATCTTTATGGGAACGCGTGGCGACGGGCAGATGGTCGAGACCAGAAACCTCGGCGTCTTTCTGCTCTACGAACCGGATGGAAGCTCTATCGCGCGCGTCGAAATTTACAATCTGGACAAGCGGCGCGAGTACAGCGCCTATCCGGTCTACTGGCTCGGGCGCGGCGGCAATGAAGAGAGCCTTAACTTCCTGCGACAGCTTGCGACCGCGAGCCGCCCGCGCAAAATCAACGAGCGCGGAGTGCTTGCCATCGCGCTGCACGATGACCCGCGCGTCACTGCGCAGCTCAAAAACTTTGTCAACACCTCAACGGATCATAGCGTGCGCCGGACAGCCGTTTACTGGATCGGCTACACGGGCGGCGAGACATCTTATTTGGCCGAGATGGTGCGCAACGAGCAGGAGAATGAAAACGTGCGCGAGACTGCGGCCTATGCCATCGGCGTGAGCCGCGACCCCGCAGCCCTCGGCACGCTGACAGAGCTTTATCGCACCATTCCGAATCGAGAGATTAGAAGAAAGCTGATTCACTCTATCTCGATCAACGAAAACCAAGACCCTGCCATAGACTTTCTCATCCGCATTGCCAAAACGGATGCGGACATGGAAGCCAGAAAGCAGGCCATGTTCTGGCTCGGGCACAAGGCCGGTGAAAAGTCTCTAGGGGTTTTAAAGGACGCGGTCGAGGCCACGGACGCGGAGACAGAAGTGCAGAAGCACGCCGTCTTTGTCATCAGCCGCAGGCCGAAAGACGAAGCCGTGCCGATGCTCATCCGAATCGCGCGCACACACCAGAAAAGCGTGTTGCGCAAGGAAGCTATCTTCTGGCTCGGCAGAACCGGCGACGAGCGCGCACTGGCTTTTATCGAAGAACTACTGAGCAAGTAAGCGTTTAAGAATTTGCCACAGAGGGCACAGAGGACACAGAGAGAAAGCTTAGTCAAAAGGGTTTATTAGACCTCTTGCGAAAGTCACTTTGACCGATTACGAAAGCCAACAATTTAGCGGTTAATATTTTCGACAACCCCGACTTTCGCAAGAGGTCTATTACTTTTCTCCACTCTGTCGGTTTCATTTTCCTCTGAGTTCTCTGTGTCCTCTGTGGCTACTTTAATCAAGGAGAAGAGTCGTGAAACGAGGATTGATTTTCTGCCTGTCTCTCATACTGCTTTTAGCAGTTTCATCAAGCGAAGTTTTCGGGCAGAAGAAAAAATATAAAGACAAGCGTTACGAGCCTGCGACGCGTCCCACGGTCAAAGACTATGAGGGAAAGTATGTCGGCGTCGAAGCGTCTTACTGGATCGAAGTGTTCGTGTCGCCGGAGGGAAAGCTGTCTATTAACAGCTATGAGGGCGAGCGGCGCGCAACCCTCAGCGACATACGGCTCGAAGGCGCGATCATCTCTGCCGTCAAAGTTTATGAGGACGGCGGAAGCGAAAATTTTTCGGGCGTCTTTGCCAACCGCATCCTTAACGGGCAGAGCGCGTTCGGCATCATCGTTGACAACGTGCAAGTAAAAGTTTCCGGCGTCACGCTGCACGGCCTGTTCTACAGATTGAGGGAAGAAAGCGCGTCTGATGCGCCCTTGCCAATCGAGACGGACGCGCGGGTCGCACGCGCCGAGATCGAAGCGCGTTACAACGAGTTGGCCGAAGCCGTGCGCAACAAAGATTTCGCCGCCTTTCAATCGCTCCGAACCGAAGACTTTCGCGCTCTGGCGCACGACGGCGAGATGCAGGACAACGCACAGATGGCCGCGCGTGCCAAAAAGCTGCTCGACAGAATCCAGCCGCCGATCAATGTCAGAAATACGATTGAGACTTTTATCCTGCTGGACAATGAAGCGATTGCCATCGTCCATCAAAACTTTTCGCGTATGCAAAAAGTCGCGGGCGTGCTTCATCTAATCGAAACCAGCGTCCGCCAGCGCGAGATGTGGGTCAAGACCGGCGAAGGCTGGAAGCTCAAATTTGTTGACGGCGTCCGCGACCAACAGACTTTTGTGGACGGAGTTGAAGTAGAAGGATGAAGGCGGAAGGATGAAGGATGAAGGAGATGCTATTTAAGATGAGCCGTTCAAGGTTCAATAGCGTGCCTCTCATCCTTCCGCCTTCATCCTTGCTCTTCTTATTCAAACTGTTTCCTGAAATCATCGAACTGCTGGCGTAGCTCTGCGACCTCTATGCGGAGCGTTGCGACCTCGTTTTCGAGGCGCGCGATTTTTTCATTTTCCGCGCGTGCTTCCCGCATCGCAGGCTCGGCGCGTGGGGCGCGTGGGGGCTGCTCTTCGATGGTCACTTCGCCTGCGAGCAGGTGCGCGTAGCGCGAATCTTTTTGTCCTGCTTGTCGCGGCAGCTTCATGACCAGCGGCTGCTCTTCGTGCTTTGCGAGCGCGTCGAGGGTTGATTCGACTTCCGCCAAATCCTGAAACTCGTGCATCCGGTTTGTGCGCCCGCGCAATTCGCCGATGGTTTGCGCGCCCCTCAGCAGCAGCACGCACATGACAGCGAGCTGCTGCGGCGTCAGCTTAAAGATTTCGGTCATGATGTGCTTGTACTT
>JACMLC010000300.1 GCA_014379795.1 Pyrinomonadaceae bacterium | reverse complement strand
TCGTCTTAGTCAAACCGACCTACGAAAAAGGAACATGGAGCTTTGGCGAAGTCACGTCCGTCAATGGACAAAGCATCGGTATCAAGTTAGGCAACGGCGAAGCCAAAACAATCAGAGCTGATGAATATGTGGCGATGAATTAAGCTGGCAAGAGCCAAACATCATTATGAAAAAGCGACCGGGAAGCTCAACTGTGAGCCTCCCGGTCGCTTCATCGTGTCAGAACCGCCTGCGGTAGCGGGCGGGTACCTGACGTTGAAGACCCGCCCGCTACCGCGGGCGGTTCTGACGCGATGCTTTGAAAAAGCGACCGGGTGGCTCACAGTTGAGCTTTCCGGTCGCTTTTTCAGAGAGAGAGTTGTGTGGCTCTTGCCGACTTAATTCATCGCCACATATTCATCGGCTCTGATTGTTTTGGCTTCGCCGTTGGCTAACTTGATGCCGATGCTTTGTCCATTGACGGACGTGACTTCGCCAAAGCTCCATGTTCCTTTTTCGTAGGTCGGTTTGACTAAGACGATGGTTCCGACGTTGACGGTCGCGCCGGTGCTTCCGACTCTCGGTAAGGGAGCAAGTTTATCAATTGACAGCTCGCTGTCGTTAAAGACATCCCAATCAATTTTGGCTTTGTCGCCACTGACGCTAATCACTTTGGCTGTGTACCAACTGCCTGCTCCCCACGCCGCGACGACCCTGTCTCCGGGTTTGGGCACGTAGGTTCCAACGGTTGTCGGGCGCATTGACTGGGCTTTGGTCTCAAAGCCTTTTTCGTCCTTCAGCTTCTTGAATTCTTCGACGGCAGCCGGATGCACGGCGATGATTTTTTCGGGGGCGAGGCTGGAGACTCCGCTGCCGCGAATCGGGTCCACCTCAATCGTGCTATCGCTGACTTTCGTTACTTCCGAAGGCGTCCAGTACAGATCACTGCCGCGCTTGGCGACGACGAAATCACCGACTTTGAGATCTGATTTGCTACCCGATTTCGGCAGCATGTAAACATCCGTCTCGTCAACGGTGTAGGCGGTCGAGCCGTAAGGAATTTTATAGCGTGTGCCGTCAACGCTATCAATCTTGCTCTCGCCGTAGCTGTCGCGCGAGATTTTAAAGACGACCGTATCACCGGCTTTGGGCTTGGCGTTCTCGGTAAACTTCTCGCCGCTCTTATCGCCGCTATTGCTGTTGCCGCTGTCTTCGGTTTTCATCATGCCACACGCTGACAGCGCGAAGCACGCAAAAATTATGATCCAGAGTTTTTTCATTGTCATTTCTCCTACTGATGTCTTGAAGGCTATTTCGCCTTCGGAAGTTTGGCCGTAAAAGTTGCTTTGATGGCTTTGATTCACTTGCTGTTGACGGTGAAAGTTACGGAACACTGCCCGGGTTCTCCAGCCGGACTAATCACGAACAGGTAATCACCGCTTTGCGGTAAAAGGCCGATGCCCAAATTGTCTATCGCCGTTCCTTCCTCGTACTGGCTGCCGTCCGGGTAATGAAAAGTGATGCCGCAGCCGTGCGCTTTGACCGCAGGCTGCTGGCCTTTTCGCATATTCAACCAGAAGGCTTTGCGGTCGGTTTTAGTTTTTAACGAAACCTGCACGGTGGCAGAGGTCGAGCCTCTGGCGAATTGGACGCGCGTGGCTGACGTGGCTAGAGCTTGATAGCTTGGCTCGCAGGATTCGTAATCGGCTGCGTAGGTCGAGTATTTGCCGGTCTCGTAATTCTTACCGTGGACTTTGATTTTGAGAAGTTCTTTGTCGCCGGATTTGACGAGCGTCCAGACAAAGCTTTTCATGTTCTGCGGCAGCTCTGCGGGAGCTTTGTTATTCGCAAATTTAACGGTCAACAGATTTCCCGCCCTCGTTCCGGTGAACTCGTAAACTTCGGTTGCCGAAACGTCATAGCCGCGCTCGATGGCGAACGTGCCGGAAATTCTCGCGCCTTCGATCTTAAAGCTGATGCTGTGATTGTCTTTGAGTCCGGCATTTTGAAAACACTTCGTTTCGGTTTGCGCTGCGGCGCAGCCGGTCAAAATCAGCATCAACAGAAATGCTCGTAGCATGTTCATCAGCTTCTATTCCTCGAATGAAACCAAAATCCCTTACGGAGCGTGCGCGAGCGATTAATGTGTGCGGTCGTACTCGATGCCCGCATCAACCTGTGCGATGGCGTCGCGGATTAACTGCATCGCGGTCGTGCGGTGTGTGCCTTTGTCTGCGCTGGCGCGGTTCAGATTGCTGAGCGCGTTTTGCAAATGCGTGCGCGCCTGCTGCATGTTCGGCTGGTCGGGCGTGCGGGTCAGCGCAAAGACATTGTCTTCTGCAAAGTCGCTGTTGGGGCGTTTGCGTGGGGTGATATGTGTGCGGTCGTACTCGATGCCCCGGTCAACTTCCTTGATGGCCTGGGCAACTATCTCAAGCGCGCGATTACGATGCCCGCCCTTGTCGGACGTGGCGCGATTGAGGGATGTTTGCGCTTTGACCAAGTCTTCACGCGCGGCCTGCATGCGCGGCTGGTCAAGCGCAGCAGCCGGATTTGTGATCAAGACGAGGCCGATGATCGTAGCTACCAAGACCGAAATTTTCCGATTGAGTTTCATCTTTCCTTCTCCCGTTGAAAAATTTAGACAATGGCTGTCCCTTGCCTTTGTGCCGGACGTAATTTTTTCTACGCCCTTAGTGACAGGAAGCAGCGATGTGTTACAGAGTTTTTTTCGGGAGAGAGTTTTAACGTGAGCCGGGATGCAGACTGCTTCAACTCTTTGCGCCTTACCTCTTAACTTTGCGCCTTTGCGAGAAACAGCAAGCAGCGTTTCACGCAAAGGCGCAAACAAAGAAAGGCTCAAGGCGCAAAGAGTTGAAGGACTTTGAAGTAAGCTCTTAAGTTTTAAGGCGTGCGGACGCGGAAGGAATATTCTGCGGCGGGCGCGCTGGTGTTTGCTTCGAGGCCGTTGAGCTTGAGGAAATAATCGCCTTCGCGCAGGAAGCGTGCGGGAAGGTTGAGCGTCACGGTTTGCTCTCTGGCTTTGAGTGCGCCGCTCGTCCAGATTGGAGCGCCGTCTTCATCCGTCAACACTGCGCGATAGCCTGCATAATCGTTTGTTTCCAGCATCAGCTTGATCTGCGCGGCCTGTGCTCCGGCGGGCAAGCTCAGCTCCGGGACACGGCCTTCGCTTCTGGTCGCGCCCGCAGATAAGATGAGGGTCGCGATAAAAGGCTGAGTCGCGGCGCGATGCGGCGGCGCAGTTTCGTCATTTAATGGCGAGCTTTGCGGTTTGTCCGAGCCGTGATTGATGTTCGAGCCATTGTCGTTCTTCGGCGGATGAGCCATTAAAGGAGAATTCGACGGCGCAGGCTGTTGCCTTTTCTCTGGCGGCACGGCGATGACAGGCTGCGGCGCTTTCTTAACCTGCAAATCACCCTGTTCCCGCCCGCGCAGCAACCACCAGCCGAAACCGCAGGCGACAATCAGGCACGCCGCGAGGAGCGCGTAACGCCAAACTCGCGGCTGGAAAAAATTCCTGAATTTTGTTTGTCGCGTAGGCTCTGCGGGCGCGTGTGTGCGCTGCGCGAAAGCCGTTTGCATCGTGCGCAGAAGCCTTGCGCGCTCACGATTGCGCGGGACGAGCAGCAGATGCCGCTCGATTTGTTCACGTTCCGGCGCAGACAGCTCGCCGCGCGCGTATTCTTCCAGCAAATCTTCTTCGGTGGCGCCCAGCGCGGCGAACAGCTCGCCCTCGACCATAAACCTGTCTTCGACGGCCTCGCGCTCCGCCGCAGGCAAAGCCCCCAGCAGAAATTGGCGTAAAATTATTTCGTTGTCAGTTTGTAAATCCAAGACTCTATCCACTCCCCCCTGCCCTTAGTGACATTTTGGGGCGATGTGTTGCATAAATTTATCAAAACTCACAAGAAGACGCCTGCATTCATGCGGAGGATGAATTGTGTCCACCGCGCCCATGCTTTCAAATTTGCGCTTCAACCTGTGCTATCATCAAGAGCAATACGACAGGCTTTGCTCCACCAGTGCCCACCAGCCTGTGGAGGCCACCTGTGCGGCTCTTTGAAACTCTGGCTAGCGCGTTGGTGGAGGAAGTCTCCACCGTAAAAGTTAGAACGCTGAATGAGAGAAACAACCGAAACTCCTTTCGAGTTTCACGGCTCGGGCAGAGCCAGTGTGGATGGGAGAAGGCTCCCAGATGAAGCACGAACCTCCCATCCTACGAGATGGAATCCTCGTATTTCTAATGCGAGGAGGATGTCAATTCGGCAAGGCCCGCGCGACGCATTCTTCCAAAATCGCTTTGAGCCGGAACATACGTATCCGCAAAGAGCTGGCAGGCGTGCCAAGCTCTGCGGCCAGCGCCTTGCGATTGTTGATGCGTTCCTGTTTTTCGCCCGTGTGATAGGCGAGTAGCTGGCGTTTCTGATCCGGCAACAGAGCGGCAAAGCATTCTTCAAATGCGCCTACGCGCAAAGCCTCCGTCGCTTCTTCTTCAAAACTTTTGGTGTCGGCGGCGACCGGAGATTGATCGAACAATTGACGCTCGCGCTCCGCTTCGCGCAGGTAT
>JACMLC010000299.1 GCA_014379795.1 Pyrinomonadaceae bacterium | reverse complement strand
GCGTGTACTTGGTCTTGCCTGCGCGCATGGCTTCGATAGCTGCCTGCTTGATATTGTCCGGCGTGTCGAAATCCGGCTCGCCCGCGCCGAGGTCAACCACATCAATGCCTTCGGCGATCATCGCCTGCGCCGCCTGCATCGCAGCCAAAGTCGTAGACGCACGCATCCGCCCGACATTTTCGGAAACGGGAAAAGAATCGCTCGCAGGTTTGCTCATAGAAATGAAAAATTAAAAATGTAAAATGCAAAATTAAGAACGAGATTGTATTTTGCGCTTTAACTTTGCATCCGGCGTTGGAGAAACTCTACACGATTGCCGAAAGGATCGCGAAACTCAAAGCGTTCGTAACCCGGAATCGGGATGCCTTCGAGTATCCTTATGTCATGCTCTTGCAGTTTGTCGCGCCAGCTTGCCAGATCGTCCACTTCGTAAGCCAGATGCGCCTTCGTCGCCGCACGCACGTCCGCGTCCTCATTGCCGACATGAATCTGCAAGTCTCCAAGCTCAAGCCAGAAGCCGCCGCGCTCACGCAAAGATGCGGGCTTTTCTATCTCTTGCAGGCCAAGCACGTCGCAATAAAATTTCCGGCATTCATCTTCCGCGCCGTGCGGAATCGTAATTTGTGCGTGATGAAGGCGGATAAGCATGAAAGACGAATGCGCTAATTTAATGTTAAATGGAACTTGAGAAAAAGTATAAAATAGAAATCGTTGCTGCTCAACATCACTTGAGCTTTTCTCTCATGCGCGCCTCGACCGAAGCGGGCACCAGACCTTCGATTGCCGCGCCGAGCTGAAAGACCTCTTTGACAAGGCGCGAGCTGACGTAAGAATAAGCTTCGGCGGGCATCATAAAAACCGTCTCGATGCGCGGCTCTAAGCGGCGATTCATCAAGGCCATCTGCAACTCGTACTCGTAATCGGAAATCGCGCGGATGCCGCGCACAATCGCATCCGCCTCGCGCTCGACCGCATACTGCACCAGCAAGCCCTGAAAATCTTCGACCAGCAGCCGACAGCCGCCATGCGCTGCTCCGGACAACACTTCTTCCAGCATCTCGCGCCGCTCTTCAATCGTGAACATCGGATGCTTGTTCGGATTGACGAGGATGGCGATGATGATTTCGTCAAACAGCTTGCAGCCGCGCTCGATGATGTCCAGATGGCCGTTGGTCACCGGGTCGAACGAGCCTGGATAGATAGCGCGTCGCATAGGCAGGCGTCTTTAGGAGTTTCGGAGTTGGTAAACCGCTGATGAACTTAACATAGCTGAGAAATATTTGTCGAAGAAGTTATTCACCTCATTGCCGCCAGCATGGGATAGGTTTAGAATCTGAAATGAAAGGAGGCTCTGTTATGTCTCAACAAACCTTGCTGGAAGAGACGACCTCGCCACTCGTTGATTTCGCCCCGCCCTCTCCGGTGATATTGAATATCCAATCTCTCGGATTGTCTGAAGAACAGTTTGAATTGCTTTGTCGTGACAATCGTGATCTGCGCATTGAGCTGACAGCTAAAGGAGAACTCGTCATCATGCCCCCCACCGGAATGAAGACAGGCTGGCGTAACGGTAAACTAACTCAGCGTTTTGGTAATTGGGCTGAAGAAGATGGGACGGGTATATGTTTCGACTCTTCGACGCTTTTCAGATTGCCGAACGGCGCGAAGCGTTCGCCGGATGTGTCGTGGATTAAGCGCGAGCGTGTCGAAGCTTTGACTGAAAAAGAGCAGGAAAGCTTTGCTGCCATCTGCCCTGATTTTGTGCTTGAGCTTCGCTCTCCTTCGGATGCGGTGTCTTTTGTGCAACAAAAAATGCAGGAATACATGGTAAACGGCGCGCAGCTTGGGTGGATGATTGATCCTTTCACCAAGCGCGTTTACATTTATCGCCCGAATCAGTCAGTAGAAATTCTGGAAGACCCTGAAACTGTGATGGGTGATCCAGTGTTGCCCGGATTCGTTTTGCATGTGCGCGAGATTTGGTGACTTCAATCTTCGGGTTTGAGCAAAGCCAACTTTCAACTGTTCATAGTCTTGACATGACCGTCATGCAATGTTTCAATAGCCGCGAAGAGACAAACGTGGTGAGTTAAGGCGACTTGCGGCCACGTAAAATAATCCGCTAAACAGCTCGGTGAGTCTTTCCCGTAAATCATTTTAGAGATTCGAGAGGAAAGCCCCGCGCTAGTGAAGCGCGGGGCTTCAACTTTGTAAAGATGTTCTTTGTTTTTTGTGCTTTGTACTTTGCACCCTACTCAACCTTGATTTCTCAAATTCGACCTGAGAAAGACGAGCAAAGAACAAAGCACTAAGCACAAAGAACAAATGAAAAATATGAACAGCTTTCTTAACACATTGAAGGAACGCATCGTGGTGTTCGACGGCGCGATGGGCACGAACCTGCAAACGCAGAATCTAACTTTAGATGATTTTGGCGGCCTCCGGTTTGAAGGCTGCAACGAACATTTGTTAATCACCAAGCCGTCAGCGGTTGAAAATGTGCATGCCGCATTTCTTGAGGTCGGCTGCGATGTGGTCGAGACCAATTCATTCAATGGCACATCGGTTGATTATAGCGAGTACGAAATCGGGCACTTAGCATATGACATGAATGTCAAAGCCGCGCGGTTGGCGAAGCGCATCGCCTCAGATTATTCGACTGCAAATAGGCCGCGCTGGGTCGCTGGCTCGATGGGGCCGGGTCGAAAACTTCCGACGCTCGGGCATATCACCTTCAGAGAATTGAAAGCGGCCTATCACGAACAGGCGCGCGGGCTGATTGACGGCGGCGTTGATTTGTTGATTGTTGAAACCTGTCAGGATTTGTTGCAGACCAAAGCCGCACTGTCCGGCATCTTTGATTATTTCGAGCAGATTAAGCGGCGCGTTCCCGTCATCGCTCAGGTCACCATCGAGCTTTTCGGGACGATGCTCAACGGCACGGAAATCAGCGCGGCTCTGACTGCGCTGGAGCCGTTTCCGATTGATGTCATAGGGATGAACTGCGGCACAGGGCCAAAGCACATGACGGAGAGCATCCGTTACCTGTGTGAGAACGCGCCCTTGCCCGTCTCCGTGCTGCCCAACGCAGGCTTGCCCGAAGTCAAAGACGGCGAGCAGCATTACGACGAAACGCCCGAATCATTCACAGCGCAGATCGTTCACTTCGCCAAAGATTTCGGCGTCAACATCGTCGGCGGCTGCTGCGGCACGACGCCCGCGCATTTGAAGATGGTCGTTGAAGCGATGCAGCGCGTGTCGCCAAAGCAGCGCGACGCAAAGCTTGTCCCCTC
>JACMLC010000298.1 GCA_014379795.1 Pyrinomonadaceae bacterium | reverse complement strand
AGAAGCGCGGCAGCATCTTTCGGAATGGGCTGGCCTTGAATTCGACCCGCGCGTGGTGCAGGCATTTCTCTCGCTTAAGACATTACCGGAACTGGACTCTTTTGCACAGAAGTCGGAAGACAGGTATCGCGAGGCCGACGAGATGATACGCACCCTCGCGGCTGAGCTTAATTTTTAGAATTAAGAATCAAAACCTCTTTGCGTTCTTTGCGAAAAGCTTTGCGCCCTTTGCGTTAAAACAGAACTTAACCGCAAAGAGCGCAAAGCACTAAGACGCAAAGTTACGCAAAGAGAAAAAGAAAATATTCCAGCAGCATTTATTATGACCTTATCCGCCGACACCACACCGAAAAGCTGGCTGGCCTTTGAGCTGGGCGTGCTGCGCCGCTTCGAATTCAAATCCATCGCGCTCCCATTCGCGGGCGAGCCTGACCTGGGCTTGTATCTCAAACGCTGGGGCGTGCGCGTCGCCGCCAACGATTTGTCGCGCTGGGCTTATACCAAAAGCATCGCCATGATCGAGAACAACAGCGAGCGGCTTGATGAAAATGATGTCGAGATAATTTTGGATGAGGTCTACGTGCCGCGTCACAAGCTCTCGAATCCTTCGCTGCGGCTGTGGTTTAACGAGACGGATGCTTGGTGGTTTGACAACGTGCGCGAGAACGCCGAAAAACTCGGCACGCCTATGAAACGCGCGCTGGCTCTGACCATCGGGATGACTGTGGGAGATTACGCGCTCTCGTTCAATGAAGAGACGCGCGAGCTGCGCCAGCCCTTCTCGCGCGTCTTCAGGCGCATCTGGGAATCCTTAGCTGCGCCCGTCAACAACTCGCAGCGCAACTCAAGCTCCAATCACGAAGCGCGAGAATTTCTGGCAGAGCAGCATACTGAAGTGATGTTCCTGCGCCTGCCACGCGCCAAGAACCAGCGTGCGCGCGACCGCATGAGCCTTTCCGCGTGGCGCGAAGACTGGGTGCATGCAGGCGACGGTTACTGGGATGACATGGAGAGCGTGCGCGCCGGCAGGCTCGGCACACATGCGGAAACCAAACAGCAATACCTGCGCTTTGTCGAAGACTTGCTCCAAACCGCAGCGCACCTGCCGCGCTGGGCTATCGCGCATGTCGAAGACGGCTTTATCTCTACCAACGAACTGGTCGAAGCCGTGACCCGCGTGCGCAAGGCCGAGACCATCTACTCCAAAGATTTCTCAGAGCTGGTGGGCGCACGCGCCGCGATCATCACTGCATAATTTTAACCAAGCGTCCGCCCTTACCTTTTAGCCATTCCTGCTAATCCTTGACACCCGTCCCGGACAGGCATATCGTTCCGGCGTTCGCTCTGCAATGTTAGCCTCACCTCATATGCCGCCAGTCCAGCGGAGCAGAACAACGACGAAGAAAGCCTATCTGCGTTTCCTGCCCAGACTACTGGGGCGACTAGCGAGTATCGCCCTATCAGCACACTTTTGTCTGAAAAGGAGATTTTCATGAGATTGATTCAAAGTTTACAACGAAAGCGATTGATGGCTATCGCGCTGGCGGTCGCCTGCGTCATGGTGGCAGGCGTTGCCGTCTGGTACACGTCCAAGCTTCCCGCAAAAGCTTCTTCTAAAGATACACGGCATTTGCAAGAGCGATTGCATAACGGTGTCGGGAGCGAAGTTCGATTCGCGTCCGCCGCCGCCAATCCCGAGCAGATAGCTGAGGCGGTCGGGTCTACAGCCGATTTCATCCAGTGGCGCTCCGGCCTCAGGATGTCAGACGGAATGAAGCGAAAACTGGTGGAGGCCGAAAGTAATGTGCTGCAAGGCAGGGTCAGATACCTCACCATTGAGGAGTTGACCGACAACCTCACAGCAGCAGTCGTAGACCGACTGGCAACCCTCACGGATGAAGAGATTCGGCAAGCGGCTGAAGTCTCGTCCAACGAGGACGGTCAAGTCTTGTCGCGAGCCAACGGCAAGTGGGGTGTCTTGACTCAGAAGGAATTAATTCAGCAGGCGAAGTCCGGGCGCGAGTGGAGCAGGCGGGGTGACTCCGCTTTGCAAATCGGGTTGCGTCCGATGATTGAAGAAGAAGTGAACGACCGCGTGAGCACGCTCGGCGCAGCCCTGCCTGAGCAGTTCGGGCAAGCCCGCGCGCAGGGCGTCACACCGATGCAGGCGCTCCTTATCGCCTACTCTGTGGCGGCTGACGACCCGTTGACGGATTCGCGGAGCGACATCACACAGATGTTGATTCAGAAGAGAATGGATGCCGGACAGACCAGAGCGCAGAAAAGGGCGCAGCAGAACGTCTCTGGCCGACCTTACGGCCCGCACGGGTTGTTACATCCTTCGCACCCGTATCTCTTCTTTAACCGGGCTGGCGTATACACGCTCCTGAATCTCACCGAAGGAGGTAAAAACTAATGAAAAAGATACTGCTAGTCTTGTCGCTCTCTCTGCTGGTTATCCTGCCGGGTTGCGTACCCCTCGGCCTGAACTCATGCACTAAAACCGGGCTGGTTCCCGGGGGAAACTACATGATCATTTACAATGCCTCCCCCGATCCACGCATCATGCGATTCCGTACGGCGGACGCGAATGGCACCTTTTCGATTCCGTCGCACGGATATAACTGCACCACTCTGGCCGTCTACCTGCTCTCCAACTCCAATTTAGCCCTTTCCGCAAGCCCGTCATCGGTGTACCTGCCTAGCCCGCCCGGGACGGCGACCGTCACCGGCCAGAGCTTTGATACGACTTACGGCATGCCCAAGGTTGATTACCTCGATGGCAACGGCTATCTGATTGGGTCGGTTTACGCGACCTCTGTGTCGGGCGGTGGAACGTCGTTACAGGCAAACGTGCCAGACCTGTCCGATGCTTACTCAGGCACCTATCAGATAAAAGTCACCAATAAGACATCCTCGGGCCAGTATGTACACATAGTCGGCTCTGCAACCGTCACTGCATGGGGCAGGGATCGTGTTGATAGCGACGGCGACGGGTGGTATGACGATGAGGATTGTGATCCTTGGGATCCGTACCTCACCAATAATTGTGGAGGTGAGTACTGTGGCGGTGGTCAAGAACCCATTACCGTCTGCCCGTAATGATGATTGTCGCACCGTCTCTTCAGATGGCCTACGGGAGATTTCGAGCTTGCGACAAGCAACTCGAAACGCCCTGACCATCTGAAGCAGGAGATTCCGGGGCGGGAGTGAGCAGGTCTCATCGAGTTGCTCACTCCCGCTTACGTCGAACCCACGTTACATTAAACTTCCAGTTGGGCCAGCAGCGGAAAGTGGTCTGAGGCTAACGCTACATCCGCAGGATGTTTGATAACCTCGCAGTCTGTCAGGCGGTCTGAGAAACGCGCGGGCAGGAAGATATAATCAAGACGCAGATGCGGGTCCCATGTCGGGAAGGTGTAGCCGCGCTCGTCCGCGTGCAGCGAGCGATAGCCATCCACGTAATTTGCATCCAGCATGATCTGCACCGTTTCGCGCTGGATGTCGCGCCCGCTGAGCCAGATTAAAGCCTGTATCCAGCGCGGCATCCGGCGGGCATCCAGAATCTCTCCGGGCGCGAGAGTGTTAAAGTCTCCGACCAGAACATGAACGCCTTCCTGATGCTTTTCAATTCCCTTTAGCAAAGCTCTTATCTCAAGCGCGCGTTGCCGCTCGCTCCACTTGGAAAAACGCGCTTTGAGATGCAGGCCAAAAATGCGCGCGTCGCTTCCAGCGAGTGCGATTTCCAGAAAAGAATGTTTGGCTCCGGCGGGGTGATGCCATTCGTGGTGTGCAATCTCAAGACGGCTGATGAAGCCTATCGAATGGCGCGGACGCGCAGCCCATTGAGGCATCGCCGTGAGCTTTGCTAAATTTTCTATGACGCGCGGGTCGGTCGCTTCTTGAAAGACCACGATGTCGGGTGACGCGGCGCGAATCACTTCGGCTATGCGCGACTCACGCTTGCCGCCGCCAAAGCGTATGTTGTAGCTCAAGAGTTTGACCTTCACGAAACTTCTCTGGCCTCGATGATCGTGAAGTAAGGTTGGCTAAACAAAACATCGCGGGCAAACAGAATCATGTTCGACGTGGCTTGAATATTGACGGGTCGCCCGACCATCCGCTGTAGACGCAAACGAAGCGGATTCAGAGCGGGCGCGATGGTCGGGGCTTTATCTCCCAGAGGCTTGGT
>JACMLC010000297.1 GCA_014379795.1 Pyrinomonadaceae bacterium | reverse complement strand
GCTCCGAAGATTAAAAACAGCACGGTCTGAAACGTGTTGACCCAAGCCGTCCCGCGCATCCCGCCAAAAAAGACGTAGCTCATCACGACCAACGCGACGATTGCCCCGCCGAACCAGAAAGGCACAAGGCCGCCGCTGATCGCGTTCAGAGTCGTGCCCCCGCCCATGATGCCGATGATGATATAGGGGACGAGCAGGACTGCCTGCACGATTGAGATAACCGTCCCGATGTGCCCGCACTCCCAGCGGTCGCGGAACATCTGCACGGGCGTCATAAAGCCGTACTTCTTGCCCAAAGCCCACATCCGCGTGCCTATGAAAAAGATCGAGAGCGGAATGACCAGCGCGGAAGACGAAGCCATCAGGCCAAACGTCACGATGCCGTTGTTAAAGGCATGTCCGCTTGAGCCGAGAATGGCGAACGCCGTCATGTTCGTGCCAAACAGCGAGAGCAGAAAAACGTATGGCCCGATCGAACGGTTGGCGAGAAAATAGTCTTCGGCCTTGGCTTTTCCGGTCGAACGCCGGAAAGCGAAGATGCCGATATAGACGACGACGGCCAGATAGATAAAGACTACGATGGCAGGAATCAATGCGCTTCATCCTCCACGTCTGAAGCTGTGGGCGGGACATCTTCTTCCAGATGCGCAGGCCACGCGAACTTGACCAGCATCCACATAATCAACGCCGCCGCCACCGCAAAGCACGCGTGATAAAAAAGCCCTATCGGCATGAAACCGAAGACGAAGGGACGCGCCCTACGCCAGAACCAGAAGTCCTGATGCAGCACATACAGCACAACGACAGCGATGACTAAGAGAACACGTTTCATCTTTAAGAGTCTGGAGTCTGGAGTCTGGAGTCAAGAGTCTGGAGTCAAAACGATTTAAGACTCTTGACTCCTGACTCCTGACTGTTATCCCGTGAATTTATAACCGACTCGATGCACCGTGATAATGTATCGCGGATCGCCCGGTGTGTCTTCTATTTTCTGCCTCAGCTTGGCGATGTGCATATCAACCGTGCGCGTCAAGGGCAGGTAATCATAACCCCACACGGCATCTAGGAGTTGGTCGCGGCTGACGACTTCGCCGCGATGCTCTACGAAATAGCGCATGATCTTAAACTCGCGCGGTGAAAGATCCAGCGCGTGCCCGTCCTTCGTCGCCTCGAATTTTTTGAAGCACAGCTCTATGTTGCCAAAGCTGACTTCCTCGACCGTTTCCGCAGGCTTGGTGGAGCGGCGGATGACCGCCTCGACGCGCGCCATCAATTCCAGAAAGCTGAAGGGCTTGGTGACATAATCATCCGCGCCGGTCTTGAGGCCGAGAACTTTATCTATCTCCTGCCCGCGCGCCGTCAGCATGATAATCGGCGTCGAGTTGCCTTCATGTCTGAGCTGCTTGCACACGTCAAGCCCGTTCATCTTCGGCAGCATGACATCCAAGATCACGAGGTCTAACTCTTTCCCCGAAGCGAGCCGCAGCCCGTCCGCGCCATCGCGCGCGACCTGCACCGTGTAGCCCTCGTAAGTAAAGCCATCGCGCAACGCGACAGCCATCGCCTGATCGTCTTCAACAATTAAAACTTTACGCATAATAATTTATTCATAACCAGCCACAGAGGGCACAGAGAACACAGAGGGATTTGAATATTTGTAATCTCAGATTTGGAATCTTTTATATCTCTGTGTCCTCTGTGTCCTCTGTGGCTAAGCAATCGTTTTGAAATAACTCTTAGTGTCTCGCTTCCAGAGTCAGAGCCGGCTCGCCGCCGACCATGCCCCGTGTCTTTTCTTCTTCCCCATGAACGCGAGAGGCTTCGGGCAGTTCAATGGTAAACGTGCTGCCGCGTCCCGGCTCGCTTTCGACCGTGACGCGCCCGTGATGCGCCTTGACGATGTGCGCGACGAGCGAGAGGCCGAGGCCGCTGCCCTTCACGTCATGCACAAGGCCGGTGCTGACGCGATAAAATTTGTCAAAAATCTTGGATTGCTCCTCGCGCGGAATCCCTATGCCGTGATCGGTGACAGAGATAGTCAGAAAATCTTCCTTCTGCCCGAGGCGAACATGTATCTGCTTGGCATCGCCGGAATATTTGACGGCGTTGTCGAGCAGGTTGATAAAGGCTTGCGCGAGCGCGTCCGTGTCCACGATGGCCTGCGGCAAGGGCGTGCGCGGGGTTTCAAAGATGATGCTGAACCCTTGCTGTTTGAATTGCACGTCGAAAGTCTTGAGCGTTTCACCGACGAGTTCGGTGATGCCTGTGCGCTCGAATTGATAAGTCTTGCGGCCTGATTCGATTTTTGAGAAATCCAGAATGTTGTTGATAAGCTGCGTCAGGCGTCTGCTCTCTGTCTCGATGTACTGCCCGTACTCGCAAATCTTCTCTTCGTCCTTGACGCGACCGAGTTTTAAGAACTCGCCGAAGACGCGAATCGAAGAGAGCGGCGTCCGCAGCTCGTGCGAGACGTTCGAGACGAAATCCGCCTTCATCTGCGAGAGACGAATCTCGCGCGAAGCGGTTCTCAAGGCCAGCACGATGCCGCCCAACAGCATCACTGTCATCAAAGCCGAGAGCGAGATGCTGACGTTAAAGTTCCAGCGCGCCCACTGCTCCGGCGTCATGTGGCGGCTGCGGATGCCGAGTCGCCAGTCGCTGAAAAACGGCAAGCCGGTGGTCGTCTCGTCATCCTGCCCTTTGAACTCCTGCGTCGCCAATACGCGCTGCCCGTTGCTGTCATGCACCGTGACGATAATGTTGTCCTGCGCGTCGTCCGGGAAAAATTTTGGGAGCGACTGCTGAATCGCGCGCGGCAAATAGACTTTGCGAAAATATTCCGTGTCAATAATCATCCCTGAGACGCCGACCACCTGCCGCGCATCGTTCTTGATGGCTTTGAGAATGACACGGTTCTCCGGGTCGTACTCGTCCACCAGCAGCCCCGGCGAATCCTTTGGCGTCTCTTCCTGACTGAGAATGTTCAGAGGCGCGATGGCGAGATTGACCGCGCGCGCTTCGCTTGAAGAGGGAACGATTGTTTTCTTGTTGTTGGCAGGATTGTAGAAATAAACCTCTGCCGGGTCTTTGCCTCTGAAGGCGGCGACAAAGAGCAGCTTTGCGCCTTCGACATCACACTTGCCGAACAGGTAGTTGGCTTTCGGCTCGCCTTCTGCCTGGAGCGCGCTCGCGGGCGTCGTCAGAGTCTGCTCGGCGTTGCTCTTATAAAAATACTTGACCTCTTTAGAAACATCCGACAGGTAGTTTTTCATCCACACATGCTGCGCCACCGTCGAAGTCTTTTTCAGCTCGTTCAGCGAACGATATTGCAGCGCGAGAATGCACAACAGCGGCACGATGACCGCCAGGAATCCCACCCACAGGATATGTCGCCTTAAAAATGTGCGAAGTCTCAGCATCTTTAGCACAGCTCGAACGTCTCCAAATTCTTCTTATACACCGAATCGGCGGCCAACGTCTGTAGCGCGCGCACTACTTTTACAATTCGTTTACAGCTTTTACCACTATTTACTCTGCAATCTCTCATTAATGATTTTAAAGCACGCCTGTTCATATAAAAATTAAAAGATTTCCAGCCGTGCTGTAGCCTCAAGGGCAGCCGTTGCTGAAATAGCTACGACTGCCCTTGAATCACTTAGAACACATCTGGACGAGCGAGTTAGACGATTGAGACTCTCCAGTTGCCGTCCTCTTTGACCAGCTCATTCTCAGACCATTTGCCTTTGTCGTCCTTGATCTCGACGGTGGCCTTGTCGCCCGCGATTTTTTCATTACGAATCTCGATCTCGCCGGAGGTTTTGAACAAGTCCTGTTCCAAGACTCGTTTGATCATCGCGTCCGCAGTCATGCCTGCTTCCTTCGCGTCCTTCTCGATTGATGCCAGCGATGCTTTCGAGAGCAGGCTCTTAAAAGTGTTGACATCCTTGGAGCGCGCCGCTTCGATAAAACGCTTTGAGACGCCCGATGGCGAGTTGGGGCCGGAATCCGTCGCGCCGCAGGCGACAGCAAGAGCGACGAGAGCAAGCGTCAGAGTGGCGATGATGGTTCTTCTGGTATTCATTTCGTTTCTCCTTCTAATCCTGATGTGGTAGCCGTTAATTTTGATCGCGGCTGATGCGTTTTGCAGGTGCGTGCCGCGTAAAAGTTTTTAGAGCGTATAAGCCGCTGAGGCTCGGTTGAATCGGAATGCTTCCTCATCATGCTTCAAACGTATAGAGCGCGGGGCGGAAGCTTTATTACCGCGCCTGAAAAAAATATTTTCAGGCGGCTGAAGCAGGAAATGTATGCCGATGATTTGGCGCAGGATAAGCTTGCCGCGAAGGATTCAAAACGAGTAGCATCCGAGTGGTCATCTTCCGTCAAAGTCATGCGCGAGCGTCAAATGTCTAATCCGGCGGCTATGGGAACAGAGCAAGTAGATTCGCTGTTATTGCCTTTCGTGCGTGCCACAGACAACGCCGATCAAGAGCGCCTGCTCTCGCAACTCATCACGGAACACGCCGACCCCATCATCACTAAAATCGTCAATTACAAGATGTACAGCGGGCGGCGCGCTGATACGCTCGGCGATGCCGAAGACATTCGCAGCGAAGTCATGTTGCAGCTCATCCAACGACTGCAAACCTTCCGCGCGGATTACGCAGCGCGGCCAATCGGCAACTTTAACTCTTACGTCGCCGTCACGACTTATAACGCCTGTGACCGCTACGTCAGCCGCAAGTACCCGCAACGTCGCCGCCTGAAAAACGGCTTGCGTTACCTGCTGAC
Organism: Pyrinomonadaceae bacterium; assembly: GCA_014379795.1. Lineage (GTDB taxonomy): Bacteria > Acidobacteriota > Blastocatellia > Pyrinomonadales > Pyrinomonadaceae > JACMLC01. The sequence continues at coordinate 730 of JACMLC010000297.1, read as the reverse complement.
GCATCGAGAAGGCTTTGCGCTCTGGCAGGATGCAGGGCACACATGGCTCGGCGGGTTGAGCAGTTGGCGGCCAACGGGGCGCGCGGGCGAAACGTTTGGGAATGATGCTATTTCTGATGCTGAATCCGGCGCGCATCGCTTACAACTCCTGCGCGATGACCCGCAGGCTCTGGCGAGCGATGGAGCGGCGCAGGCGTCCTGGAGCGATCAGAAACGCCCTTATGAATTGCTCTCCGCAATCTTTGCATGGGCTGGCGCGCCCGTCGAGCTTGATCTGCTGACAAGCATCTGCGCAGAGTGGTGGGACGTGTCGGACAAGGCGGTTGAGATTGATGCTGGCAGCAATGTCGAAGGCGGCGAGGAAGCTGCGGCGGGAGTCCAGATAGCCGACCAGCGACCAGCCGTTTCGGTCGAAACAGAGCGGCGCATCTATCTTGAACGCCTGTGGAATGAGATTACGGAGCTTCCCGCGCGCCAGCGCGCAGCGCTGCTCTTGAATCTGCGTGACGAAGGCGGGCGCGGCATCGTTGACCTCTGGATTATCGCCCGTCTAGCGACGCCCGAAGCCATCGCCGAAGCATTGAGTTTAACTCTGAAAGAGTTCGCAGAATTGTGGTCGGAGCTGCCGCTTGACGACAATCGTATCGCCGCGCTCTTAGGAATCACGCGCCAGCAAGTCATCAATTTGAGAAAATCCGCGCGAGAAAGACTCGCCAGACGCGTCAAAGAT
>JACMLC010000296.1 GCA_014379795.1 Pyrinomonadaceae bacterium | reverse complement strand
GGGGAGCGTTACCTGTCGCTTGAGTTGTTCGCTGTCTTAAAAATAAAGTTAAAGCAGAGACCGCAGGTCAGAACCGCCTGCGGTAGCGGGCGGGTCTTCCATGTTGAGCACCCGCCCGCTACCGCAGGCGGTTCTGACCTGCGGTCTCTGCTTTAAATTGATTTTTCAGACAGCGAACAGCTCATGCGAGAGGTAACGCTCGCCGAAATCGCAGATGATCGAGACGACACGCTTGCCCGTCCCCAGTTCTTGCGCCACTTCGCGCGCAGCCCATGTGATTGCGCCCGAAGAGATGCCGCAGAAAATTCCCTCTTCGCGCGCCAGCCGCCGCGCCATCTCGATGGCATCGCCGTAGTCAACAGTCATCACGCTATCCACCACCGCCGGATCGTAATTGCGCGGCACAAAGCCCGCGCCAATGCCCTGAATCTTGTTCGGCCCCGGCTCGCCGCCAGACAGCACGGGTGATGAGAGAGGCTCGACGGCGATGACGCGCACGCTCGCGCCGATTCTTTCTTTCAAAACTTGGCCGACGCCGGAGATCGTGCCGCCCGTCCCGACTCCCGCGACAAAAGCGTCAAGCTGGCCGTCTGTGTCTTCCATAATTTCTTCGGCGGTCGTCCTGCGATGGACTTCCGGGTTGGCAGGGTTGTCAAACTGTCCGGGCGTCCAACTGCCCGGCATCTCTTCGGTCAGGTCTGCGGCCTTTTTGATTGCAGCCTTCATGCCTTCCGCGCCGGGAGTCAAGATTACCTCCGCGCCGAGAGCCGTCAGCACGCGCCTGCGCTCGTCCGTCACAGTGTCCGGCATCGTAACGATCAGCTTGTAGCCTTTGACGGTCGCGGCGAAAGCGAGCGCAATGCCTGTGTTGCCCGAAGTCGGCTCGATGATTGTTGTCTCGCCGGGTTTAATCTTGCCTTCGCGCTCCGCCGCTTCGATCATCGCCGCGCCGATGCGGTCTTTGACAGAGTCCATAGGGTTCTGTGATTCGAGCTTGGCGATGATCTCGGCAGAGTTTTCGTAAGCGATGCGATTCAGGCGCACGAGCGGCGTGTAGCCGATCAGCTCAAGCATGTCATTGGCAATCTTCGGACGTTGCGGCACTTTGAAAAATTCCTTCCTGGTTCTCGTTTAGATAAATAGATCAGCCGATACACCAAAGAATTTGGCTAAAGCTTTGGCTTGAGTTTTACTAATGCTGCGTTTTCCATTGATAACCTCAGAAGCGATTCCTTTAGAACCGAAAACCTCCAGCAAGTCACTTTGCTTTAAGCCCCGTGCCTCCATTAGATGATGCAGCATTTCCAAAGGCGTTACGTCTCTAGGTTGATAAAACTTCTCTTCAAAGTCTTGAATGAGCTTCGCCATCAGGCGCAATATTGCATCCTCTTCAGGCGATAGGTTTTCGCCTTTAGCCATCAGCTTTTCAGCCTCAGCCAGCATACGATCATTGTCCTCTTCCGTCTGAATTACGACAGGCATAACTCTGGAAAGAAGCTTTTTATATCGTGCAGGATTTATTTCTACTGTGCTCATGTTTTCCAATTATCATCTTCTTGATGCGTAAAGACATCTATGATGAGAATGCGAATCAAGAGTAGAGCCACACTTTGCGACCTTTGCGAAAAACCTTTGCGTCCTTTGCGTTAGAAAGCCTTTTAACGCAAAGACCGCGAAGAGTGAAGACGCAAAGCACGCAAAGAGGAGAATCAAATTCATCTGACTTCGTTTAACCCTTGATTCGCATGATGAATATAGTCTGGCTTCGATAGCCAATGTCAAGCACCTGCAATCTGTAAAAGCTTCTCATCGGTCAGACTTCCTATCTTCCGGCGTGGCATTGAAAACTCTGGTCGGGGCTTCTGCGCCGAGGTGGCGTGTCGTGCCTTCTGTGACGCTCGGCGGCGGCGGCACGAGCTCGCCCGTTTGACGCGGCGGAAGGTTGGCGGCGTATGAGCCGCGCGGCATGGCTGCGGGCGTCTGGTCAGGCTGGGGCGCGGGCAGCGCGGGCTGTGCGTTCTTGGCGCGAACGTATTCCGCGATGCCGTTGCCGAGAATGAAAAAGGCAGGGATAAACATCCAGAACCACCAGCCTCGCCCGAAACGAGAGAAACCAAGAATGATGGCGACGACCATAAAACCTATGCCGCCGAAGATTCCACGAATGCCTTCCTCTATGCTCGGCTTTTTCCCGCGTCTGCGCTCACGGCGCGACTCTCTATCGTCTTCAATTTCCTCAGGCGGGGCGGCGTTGCCGCGTCCCGTCATAGCCTGCGGGATAAGGCTGATGTCCAAGCCGCACGAGCGGCAGAATCTTGCTCCGTCAAGATTTTGGGTTGCACATTTAGGACAAAACATTTGTTTCTCCTTCAGAGGTTAAAATCTTTTTCGCGTTGCGCTGCCTGACGGCTTCATAGAGAAGGACGCCCGCCGCGACGCTCACGTTCAGCGAAGTAATGTGGCCGCAAACAGGGATACGCACCAGAGCGTCACAACGTTCACGCACGAGCCTGTGCAGGCCAGTCCCCTCGTTGCCCAGAAACAGCGCGCATGCTCCGGTCCAATCCCATTCCGTATAATTTGTTCCCGCGTCCTCGCTCGTTCCGACAGTCCAGATGTTGCGCTCTTTCATCTCTTCGATCAGGCGCACAAGATTTGTGGTGCGCGCCACAGGCACATACTCCAAAGCTCCTGCGGCAGCCTTTGCCACAGTCTCTGTCAATCCCGCAGCGCGACGTTCGGGAATAAAAACTCCATGCCCGCCCGCGCATTCCACCGTTCGCAAAATCGCTCCCAAGTTGCGCGGGTCTTCGATACCGTCAAGCACGACCGCGAGGGGCTGCTGCTGCGTCCCGACGCGCGCCGCAAGCTTGTCCAGCAAGTCTGACGCATCCGCGTAACGCGCGGCAGAGATGCTGGCAATCACGCCCTGATGATTCGCGCCCGCAGCCGCAATGCGCGAGAGCGAGGCGCGCGGCGCGCGGCGCACCGGAATTTGCGAAGCGTGCGCCAGCTCTAACAACTCGCGCAGTCTGGACGGGTGCGCGCCTTCGGCAATCGTGATGTGCTCGATGGGACGCGAGCCTGCGCGCAGGGCTTCGAGCACGGGTTCGACGCCGTACAACTGCGCGTTCTTAGCCGCACGCGCCAGCGAAGCGTCAGAGGCTTTTTCCGTGACCCTGTTGCGCTCTTGCTCGTCACGCTCGCCTTGCGCCGTGCGGGCGGAGCGGAATCGTTTGCGTTCTTCGTTCCGGCTCATGCTTTCAGTTCTTCCGGGTGATGCAGCCTGAGATAATGCAGCAGCCTTGAATAGCGCGTGAGCTGCGTTTCGTTGTCACTCGTCGTCGCCGCTTCAGTATTCACGCGACCCATACGCTCCTTGCGCCAGCCGAGCGCTTCCGTGTGCTGTTCGAGCGGCCACACGCTATTGAGCGCATGTCGCACGCGCAAGTAAGAGTCATCGTAAACAGCATTCTTCGCATGCTCGCGCAAGACCTGAGCCAATGCTTGAAAGTTCGTCGCGGCCACTAAGGTCTTCAACTGCCCCAGACCGGAAAAGTCGAAATTGTCCGCGTTGATGCGCCACGCGCCGTCGTCTGCGTTGCTATACAGATCAAGCCGCAAAGCATCCGCGCTGAACTCACTCGCGTTGACGATCTCTTTTTCGCTGCCGCGATTGCCTTTCCGCTCTGCGACCTCAAGCCTGCGCTCCATACGCCGCCCTGCGACCAGCAAAACAATCTCACCCCAGGGGATTTGCTGCGCGCTCTGGCTGCCCGGCGTATAAACCAGCAGCGCGTCATCCTTTATCTCAATCGCCCGCAAGCGCTTTGACTGATGAGCATCCAAATCCCTATCAGCGACGATCAATGATTTGCCTCCGAGCGCATTGAGACTTTTCTCAAACAGCGAGGCGTCCTGGCGCGTTGCGGCTCGCGCCAGCGGCAACGGCACGTTTGCCTCTACGATGCGCTTTGCATCTTCAGTCTCAAGCTTGAACAAGCTTGCGATGTCATTTAAAGAATCGCTCGAAAAATTTTGCGGGCGAGAGAGTAAGATAACATTAAAGCCCTGCTCCCATTTCTCCAACGGTCTGAGCGAGGGCGTCAGCAGTCCCGCGACCGCTTCGTCCGCAGGCAAAGCCGCGCCGCAGTATAGACACCCGGCGCGCGTCGGCGGGTTATTTCTGCCGCAAGCCACGCACGCGCGCATCTGCTCCTGCGAAAAACCGCGCGGCTCCGTGCGCAGCGGTTCATCCTCATCCCACACCAAAGAGTCTTCCTGTTCTTCCGCCAAGCTCTCTTTTCCTCCGGGGGCAGATTATACGCTGCACGCTTGCTGCTAATCCAATTTTCTGCGTGAGGCGATGGATGTTTGATTGAATGAGAGACGCGATTCAGTGTAATCTTCGTGTTGACTTGTGTGCCAGAACTCTTTTCCTAATTTTCCGGGGCAAGCCGAGTTGTGATGTTTTGCCTGTCCATTCGAAATGAAAAACGTGTGCGCCTGCTGAAAAGCTTGGGCGTCATCCTGCTCGCGTTGTGCGCGTGGTCATGCGCGACTGCGCCCGCGCCGGATGCTGCGGGGCCGCGCGCCGACGAGCCGTCCTATCCGGTGCGGCTGGCCGACGACGGCACGCGGCGCGAAGCCTCGCTCGCGGTGTGGGTTAATTTCACGCGTAATCAGGGAATCAACGATGCTCCCGCGCCTGAGTTTCAGCCCGTGACGGCCACACTGCGCAGCATTCCCGCTTTGACGCAAACGCCACTGTACCTGCCCAGCGTCGGCGAAGGCGTGCCGATGACCGAAGAAGAGACGCGCGAGGCTTTGCGCCGCTTCATCACAGAGACAGGCCCGCTGCTGTGCGGCGAGCGGCAGCAACTCTCGCTCGTCCAGCGCATAGACGGAGCCGACGGCGTCAAAGAGGCGCGTTATCAACAACGCCCGTTTCGTTATTCTTTGCGTAACGGCTATGGCGAAGTTCGTATTCTTTTCGCTCCAGACCGGCGCGTCGTTCAGATTCACAGCACCTGCATTCCCGAAATCGAGCGCATCCGTCGCGGCTTCGTGGGCCTCAGCCAGCAGTTCCAGCCGGTTGATAAATCTCTTGAGAACATCGCGGGACGCGTCGTTACTTACACGGACGCGAACGGCGGCAAGCAAACATATACGCTCCCGGAAAAAGAAAAAATCAGTGCGCGGGAACTTATAATTTTTCCGCTTGAGCGAGCGGGCGATGTGCCTGTGCTGGAATTTCATGTCGCATGGGAAGTGCTGGTGAGCGATGCGCCGGAGATGCGAATTTATCTGGACGCAGTGACGGGCGAAATCGTCGGCGCAGAGCGGATTCAGCAAACTTAAAATATGTCTCTACCTTTTTTTACTTGACCTGAACGGTTTCGGGCGGCATCCTAACCAATAGATATTTACACTTTTAATGGAGCAAACTATCGCATGCATTTTGATCCGACGAATAATATTTCATGGCAATTCGGAAATCGCGGCAGAGTGGCAGTATTCATAGACGGCAACAATCTTTTTCATGCAGCACGATTTCACAACATAGACATTGATTACAATAAGCTGCTTCGTGTGTTGCTCGGCGATGGCCGCCTCTTGCGCGCTTTCTTCTATACGGGCGTGGATGTGGGAGCCGAGCGACAGCAGGGCTTTCTGCTCTGGATGCGGCGCAACGGCTTTCGCGTGGTGCAAAAAGAACTCAAGACTTTTTACGACGGCACGCGCAAAGCCAATCTGGATGTCGAAATCGCCGTTGACATGCTGAGCCTTGCCGGACGCTATGACACAGCCGTGCTTGTCTCCGGCGACGAGGATTTCGTGTACGCCGTCAACGCCGTCGCTTACAAAGGCTGCCGTGTCGAGATAGCCGGTTTTCGTTCCAACACCGCGCCCAAGCTGATTGACGTGGCGGACTATTTCATAGACCTCGGCGACATCGCCGACAAAGTGCGCAAGGAACTGCCGCACGGCGTGCGTTATGACGAGACAGGCCAGCCAGCCTTTCTGCATAACGGCACGGATGCTCATGCGGATGACGGCCACCACGCGGCGCACGACGAAACACACCCCAACGGCTTTCACCCGGCTCCCGCGCGCGTCGTCATAGAGCCTGACCATGACGAAGAAGCAGAGCAATTCGATTCCGCGCACGACATGATTCGCGTGACAGATGACCGCTAAAAACAGGGGCTAGGGGACAGGGCACGGGGGACAGATAAAATAATACTGACCCCCGTCCCCTGACCCCCGTCCCCTAATTTCTGTTTCATGAAAATTTTCAGTGTCGAAGAAGCTAATGCGCTGTTGCCGACAGCGCGCCGCATTCTAATCTCGATTCAGCGTGCACATGATCGCCTGCTTTCCTTTCAAGAGCAGGCAAAGCATGCCGCATTGGGCGCGGAATTCGGTGGCGGCGGCATGCCGGAAGGCATGCTTTACATCTCAGTCCTGACCAAATTGTCCACATACACCTCTGAGCTTGAATCTCTGGGTATCCAGCTTAAGGATTACGCGCGCGGCCTGATAGACTTTCCCTCCCTGCGCGACGGGCGCGTCGTGCTGCTCTGCTGGCGCTTGGGCGAAGGCGACGAGATCGAATGGTGGCACGATGTCGAAACCGGATTCGGCGGAAGACAGCCGCTCTGAAGAAGGCAAAAGGTAAAAGGTAAAAGTGAAGAGGGGTCGAATGCTTCCTTACTTTTGCCTTTTACCTTTTTACTTTTACCTTTCTTTTCCTTCCTCTATCTTGTGGCTCAGAATCGGGCAAATACAGTCGCTTGTGTATTTTCTCGTTGACGAGTTAAAGTAACTTCTGATAGTATCCGCCGCGACTCCGCAATGGGCTTGGGTTTATCTGCTCTGACCCCACGCCCTGACGAACTCTTTATAGTTTAGAATTTTATTGCTTTTTGGTGGAGGCTCTTGTTTTATGCAGTGTTCCGCGTGCCGCGCCGTTTATTCGAATCGTCTCGATTTTTGCCCACGGTGCCAGACGCCCGCTCCCAAAATTTCCCCGCAGCCTGAGCCTCAAGCTGAGACATTGATGAAGGAAGAAGTTTCCTTTTCAGCAGAGATCAGCGATGTGGCGGTTGAGGCTCAACCGGCGCAAGCGGCTCCGGCTGCTTCGACGTTGATTGAGTTTCCGGGAGCCGGGCGCGCCGCTCGCCCGCAGTGGCGCAAAGACCTGAGCGAGCGCGTGCGCGTGATTCAGGAGCGGCGTGCGCGTGACGCGCAGGCAAAACCTAAACATCTGCTCGCAGCCGAAGCCTCGGCTCCGCAACTCGGACTCGTGCCGCAGCCAGACCAGCCGGAAGTCAATCCAATCGTGGTCGCCGCGCTCCGCAGGATTGAGCGCGCATATCATCCGCCGCCCACGCGCTCGCGCTCGACCAAGAGCGGCGCAGCGGTCGCCGTCGCGCATGTCGCCGAAGAACAATATCTGGTTGAGCATGAAGCTGACACGCGCAACGCGCCTGCGCTTGAATCACTGCCGCTTACAGAAAAAGCTGTGCCTGAACGGCAACCGGAAACGGCGCGCGAGCATACTCTGACTGTCGTCCCCGCGAAACCGATTGAGAAGGCAGCGACGGTGATCACTAAAACTGTTGCGCCGCGTATTATCACAGAGCCGCTTAACGAGTTCACGCTTGATGCACGGTCTTTTGAAGCCATCGCCGCCGGAGAATTTTATGATGATCGCGCTCCTGTCCTGACGCGGATGGCTGCCGGTTTGATAGATATGCTGGTCATCGCTTTCGCGTCTTCGCCTTTCGCGGCGATTATCGAATTGACGAATGGTAACTGGGCTGACGAGCGCGTGCTGGCTTCGATGGGCGGCATTTTCGTGCTCATTATGTTTCTTTACCTGACGACTTCGACCGCGCTGGCGGGGCGCACATGGGGGATGTCGCTCGTGTCGCTGCGCGCGGTTGACGTTGATACAGGATTGCATCCGACGACCAAACAATCCGTGACGCGCGCTGTCGCTTACATGCTCTCGCTCGCAACTTTGGGGCTGGGCATTCTCTACGCGCTCTTCGACGCCGAAGGCCGCACCGCGCACGATCATCTATCCGGCACGGCGGTCGTGCGGGAATAATAAGAAGGCAAAAGTAAAAAGGTAAAAGGCAAAAGTTGCAGGGGAAGCCAAATTTATTTGAATGGTTTCCGCCTCACTTTTACCTTTTACCTTTTGCCTTTTTACTTTTATTGTGAACGATCAAATCATCAAAAGCATTGTCGAAGAGATGGAGCCTGCGCTGGTCGGGCGCAGCATGGGAAAAGTTTTCCAGCTCGCGCGCCTCTCGCTCGGCTTTGACTTTCGCACGGGGGATGGACGCTATCTCTTTCTGAGCGTCGAGCCGCAACCCAGCCCGCGCATGTACCTGATTGCGCGGCGCGTGCGCGACTTGGAAAAGCAATCCTTGCCGTCCACCTCGTTCGTGATGACGCTTTACAAAAGATTAGCGGGAGCAAAGCTAGTCGCGCTCAAGAAAGATGAGAATGATCGTATTGTGCGCTTCTCTTTCTTAGCCGAAACGCTTGCGGGAGAGGAGCAAGGCTATACGCTGGTTGCGCAACTGACGGGACGCGCCGGTAACTTGCTGTTATTGGATGAGCGTGGCTACGTCATAGACACCTTGCGCCCGCCGCGCGGTGAGGGTCAGGAAATCGGAGACAGGTACACGCCGCCGCCCGACCCGACCGGCGGCAACGCGCCGCATGCGAGTGCGCCATTCGAGCGGGGCACGCATCCCTCGCTTTCAGAAGCGGCTGAGGATTATTACGCCACGCTTGAAACAGAACGCGCTTTCAAGGCTCTGGCCGCCAATGCCCGCGCGCGTCTGAAGAAAGAAGTTACACAGCGTCTCAAGCTGCGCAAGCATCTTGAGGATGACCTGAAAAATCACGGCGATGCTGAAACGCACAAGCGCATAGGCGAGCTGCTGCTTGCCAACATTGCGACCGCCGAGCGGCGCGGCACGTCCGTGCTGGTGACGGATTATTACGCGGAAGATACGCCGCGAATCGAGCTTGAGATTGACGAGCACGCGACCTTGCAGGAGGAAGCCGCGCGCAGATTTACGCGTTACGGTAAAGCGCGACGCGCCTCCGAAGAGATCGCGCGCAAGCTCGCCGAGATCGAAAAAGAGTTGGAGCTTTTGGAAACCAGACAGTCAGAGCTTGAGAGCATTGTTGAGGACAAAGACGAGGCGGCGCTTGATAATTTTTTTGGCGAGAAGAAAAAGGAAGTTTTAAAGTCGCATGGCAAACGCAAGCCCCCAGAGCATGTGCCGGGTGCGCGTCGCTATAAATCTTCGGACGGCTATGAGATTCTGGTCGGGCGCGCGGCGCGCGATAATGACCACCTCACTTTTCGTGTTGCGCGCCCGTATGACCTCTGGCTGCACGCGGCGGACTATCCCGGCTCGCACGTCATCATCCTCAACCCGACGCGCAAAGAGATTCCGCACTGCACCATTATCGAAGCCGCGCAGCTTGCCGCCAGCTTCAGCCAGGCGCGACGCGACGGCAAGGTTGACGTGCATTACACACAACGCAAATTCCTCTCAAAACCCAAAGGCGCAGCGCCCGGCCTCGTTCGCATGTCCAGCTTTCGCAGCATCACGGTCGAACCGCGCGAAGGCATCGAACGAATCTGAAGAACAGTTGGCAGTTGGCAGTTGGCAGACAAGACAGGTTGAATAGCTTTGTCTTTAACTGCCAACCGCACACTGCCAACTGCCAACTGTTTCTCCGCAAATGCCGCACACTTTCGTCAAGAGCTTCTGCTAATCTTTGCCGATAATTTCAAATAAGGGTCATTGTTAATTTTTATGAGCACAAATTTCGTTGAGCCTCTGGAAAACATTGCGGCGACGGTCTTAGACCGCATCGCGGATACGATTGTGGGCGAAGCTTCGACTTTGCGTGACGGGACGGAGCATGCGGGCGTGGAATTGCCGCGCGACTTGTACGCGCACAAAAATGCGCAGACGGAATGGTGGTATTACACCGGACACATGCGAACAGTGTCAGGCCGCCGCTTTGGCTTCGAGCTGGTCTTTTTCAAGCGGCGCACAGACCTTGACCGTTTCGGCGTCGTGCCTCTGCGCCTGATTGCCAACCCGCTGTATCTGGCTCACTTCGCCATCACGGACGAATCGCGCAAGAGTTTTCGGTACGAGCACAGGAAAAGCGCGGGCGGCATCTTTGATCTTCCGGCAGCCGCGAGCGAAAAAGATTATCACCTGCGGCTCGGCAACTGGACTGTGCGCGAAAGGCAGGGACTGCACATCCTGCGTGCAACGATGGGAGATGACTTGATTTTTGAAGTCACGCTGAAAAGCTCAAAGCCTGCGGCCTTGAATGGACACGAAGGAGTGGGCGTGAGCTTTAAGGATACGGGCGAGGCTTCGCGTTATTTCTCTTTCACGCGGATGGAGGCTGCGGGCGACATCACCTGGCATGGCGTGACGGAGCACTTCACAGGCAGCGCATGGATGGACAGAGAGTTCGGCACATGGCGCACGACTGAGAATCAGAAGGGCTGGGATTGGTTCAGCATTCAGCTTGAGACGGGCGCGGAAGTGAT
>JACMLC010000295.1 GCA_014379795.1 Pyrinomonadaceae bacterium | reverse complement strand
AATGTCGTTCTAATACTCTAACCCAAGTTGTCAGTTAGGGCTTGTCCAATCCCTCCTGCTTGATGCGATGTACACGCTTCCGTCGCAGAAACGGATTAAAGAATTCGTCATCACGCGCGAGATGGTCGAGCGTCGTCGCGCCGTTCCCGGCGAAGGCTTGTCTGGCGTAGACGGCGCAGCAGCTTAAATTCAAAGAAAGTTTTCGGATGGGCGGAAGGATGAAATCAGAATTCATCCTTCCGCTTGTTTCATTTTCTGCCCTTGATGGCGGAAACAGAGGCCGTCAGGGAGGGTGTAGACGCAGACACACTCAATTGCAAACAACAATATTTGTGGAAAGCAAAAAGCCGAAGGGTCTTGAAACTTGCCCCTTCGGCTTTCCTCTCAAGTTGAGTTGTTAAACTATTGCACAAAGGCGGACGGCGTAGGCACGTCTCCGCTCGCGCCAAACTGTACGCCTGTAAAGCCCAGTTGAGAGCGCAGCAAGTACCATGTGCCGCCGCGGTACACGGCTATGTCGGTCTTGCCATCACCATCGTAATCGCCCGGCGTAGGAATATCGCCGCTTGCGCCAAATTGCACGCCGGTGAAGCCAAGTTGAGAGCGTTGCAAGTACCATGTGCCGTTGCGAAAGACAGCGATGTCCGTCTTGCCGTCGCCATCGTAATCACCCGGGACAGTGCGGTCGCCAGCCGATCCGAAGTTGACGCCGACAAAGCCCTGCGTGCTTTGTTGTAAGTACCACGTGCCGTTACGGAAGACGGCCAAATCCGCCCGCCCATCGCCATCAAAGTCGCCGACCACGGGTTTATCCGTGCTTGAGCCGAACTGCTCTGCGCGCAAGGCGCCCGTAGCGCTTTGCAAGATGTACCAAGTGCCTGTACGAAAGACTGCGACATCAAACTTGCCATCTCCATCGTAATCGCCGGGGACTGGCACATCGCCGCTCACCCCAAACTGCACGCCTGTAAAGCCCAGCATGCTGCGCTGCAAGTACCATGTGCCGTTACGGAAGACGGCAATGTCAGCTCTTCCATCACCATCATAATCGCCGGGAACGATCCGGTCTGTGCCGAAACCGAACGGTTGGCCTGCGACAGCATTATTGGAGCTTTGCAGGATGTACCAGTTGCCGCCGGTCGGACGAAAGACAGCGACATCTGTTTTGCCGTCGCCGTCAAAATCAAAGGGCTTTCGCTGATTGTTTGGCCCCAGCGATTGGAGCGCCTGAAAAGCCATCACGATGCCCGCGCCCGAATCACGATCCACGCCTGGAGCTTCTATATCAAGCGCTGTGTTAAGGAGAGTCGCGCGAATCTGCGCGGGTGTGAGTGATGGCCTGTAGGATTTGATGAGACCGGCGATGGCTGCTGCGTGTGGCGCAGCCGCCGAGGTGCCGAAAAACGGATTGAGGCCGCTACCGGGAGGCAAGGTCGTTACGTTTCCATCTGCCGCAGCGATGTCGGGCTTCTGCCGCACCGTGCCGCCGGTCGAAGAGAAATTCCCCGGCGTGATGGCCGTTCCGTTGGCGTTGTAAAAAATGCGTCGCGGGCCATCAGAGCTGGCTGTCTCAACCGGATTCTGCGCGCCGCCGACATAGGCATTGGGGAAAGAGGTGGCGACATCCACGGACGCCACAGAGAAAGCGTTAACCGCAGCCGATTGCCCTCTGGTCTGTCCGGCTGTGCCAAAGTTTAACCTCCCGCGTCCGGTATTGACGTGAATAAAACGCGCGGCCCCACTGAATTTAACGATGACGATCCGCTCGCCGACATTGAGCGTCCCGATAGATTCGTAAGGGTCTTCCGTCCCGGTCTGAGGGTTGGTGGCTGAGCGCAGGATGGCATTCCCCGCGTTGTTAAAGACAAACACATCGTAGTCATTAGCCGAAGCGCCGAAGGCATCTGACCAGAAGAGGTCAACTCTTTTAAAGCCCCCGCCATTGATGACTAGATTATTGTTAAAGCCATTGAAAAGGTGAATGTTGCCGAGAGTCTGCCCGTTAAAGGTGAACGGGCCGCCATCTGCAAAGTCCCCCTCCCAGACGCCTGATTGCCCGTCATTGAGATTGCCAGCATTGCCGGCGGAGGAAAAGAAGAGCGCGCCCTGCGCCGTCACGGTATTGACGGCCTGCGCGATGACCCCATCCTGAAATGTAGGCGCAGCGAAATTAAAGACATCATCCACGATAATGTCGCAACCGGCAGCTCTGAGATCTAAGATATTTTGCGAGAAGCTGGCAGGGCCACCAAATCCCGTCGCGAAAAAAATCTGAGCGCCGGGAGCGAGGTCATGCACGATCTCCATCATCGCTGTGCCCTCGCCTATGCCGGGACGACCGTTTTGTCCGGGCAGCACAGTAACGACGGGCGGCAGGTCGCCAGAGGCCTGTGAAGCCTCACGAAAATCATCACTGTCGGAAAGCACTCCGATCTTGACGCCCGCGCCTGTGGCGGCAAAGGTCGTGCGCGCGGCAGCGGCTCGGTGCGTGACATCGCCCTGCGAAGTCACGCTGCCGGTGTCCGGGGTCATTTCCTGTGGCGCAACCGTATTCGTGGTTGCGAGACCGGATAAAGCTCCCGGCAATTGCGCGCGAACATTGGCGGCGCGCATGGAGAAATCGGTGCGATGATTGAGCGGCGTTGCGGCCTGTCTCTGCTCGCTTCTTCGTGCCGAGCTGTGGGTGATGGATTTAAATTCCCGGTTGATGAATTTCACATCGGGCAGGGCGGCCAGCGCCTCTAGTTGAGCGAGTGGAAAGCGCGTGCGGATGGCGCGGAATTGCGGAAAGCTGCTGACGATGTCGCCGCCCATTTTCCTGATGCTATCAAGCAGCTTGTCCGTCACTGTAGCATCAATATCGAGCAGCGTTTTCCCTTCGCGGTCAAGTTCCACGCCCGTCTCGATGGTGCGAATCCCTCTGGCGACATCCTCGCCCCGGCTCATCCGCAAGGTCGCGAGAAGCTGCGAATCAATCTTTCTTTGCGCGGGCGTGCGCTGAGTTTTCTCTTCATAGAAAGCCGCGATTTGGCCGAGTGCGTTTTGGCTGAGTTGTTTTGCGCCATCGGGCTGTTGCTGCGCGCTAGCTGGTTCAAAGCTGTAGGGCTGCAAAAAGATTGCTCCGGCCAGAGTAAGCACCAACAGTGTGATAAAACTCAGACGAGAGAGAGGAAGTCGCATCCTCTGGTTTAAGCGTTTTTCTGGACGTGGCATGGGAAACCTCCTAAATTGGGACAAGAGTTGTCTGTCTAAATCCAACAAATGACAGATGGGTTACGGTCGCTTGGGAAATCCTCCGTAAAAATGCTGCTTCAAAAATCATCCGCCTGTTAACGCGTGAGGCCGTGCGAAAAACTGACACCGTGATAGATTTTTTTTGTAGAAAGGAGGCAAGCAAGTTACAATCAGCCGCACCTGCGAGCTAACTTCCCATGAGCAACGAGCCGCAACACGAAGTCACACAAATTCTGCACGCTTGGAGCGAAGGCGACCATGAGGCTCCGGCTCGCCTGATGCCCTTTGTCTATAACGAGCTGCGCCGTCTTGCTCGCAGCTACTTGCACCGCGAAGGCGCGGCGCACACCCTGCAGCCGACCGCTCTGGTTCACGAAGCCTATTTAAGACTCGTTGACCAGACGAGAATTTCGTGGCAAAACCGCGCGCATTTTTACGGGATTGCAGCCAGCATGATGCGCCGTGTGCTGGTTGATCATGCGCGCGCACGCTCCGCCGGAAAACGGGGCGGAGCAGCCATTCGCCTTTCGACAGACGATGTGCAGATTCCGCTCGAAGACCGCGCAGCAGATTTAGTGGCTCTGGATGAAGCCCTTGAAGAACTGGCGAAATTCGATGAGCGAAAAAGCAAAATCGTCGAGCTGCGTTTCTTTGGCGGCCTGACGGACGAAGAGATCGCTGAAGTCCTTAGCATCTCAACCAGAACCGTCCTGCGCGATTGGAAAACGGCGCGGCTCTGGCTCTACCGCGAGCTGGCCGCAAATTGAGTGTCACTTTCCGCTTTAATTTCCCGCGTTAATCTGCATGAACTCTGATACATGGCAACAGGTCGAAGACCTGCTCAATGACGCTTTGGAGCTTGAGCCTGCGAGCCGTCGCAAATTTCTTGAGGGCATCAGCGCGGACGATTTAAGGCGCGAGGTTGAATCCTTGCTCGATGCGGAATCGGGCGCGGAAGAATTTTTGGCGTCTCCGGCGGTCGCGCTCTCAGCCAGTTTTTTCATTGAAGAGGATTTGCCTGATGCTCTGGCGGGGCAGAAAATCGGAAGTTACAAGATCGTGCGCGAACTTGGACGCGGCGGCATGGGCGCGGTTTACTTAGGCGAAAGAGACGACGGAAAATTTTCTCAACGCGCGGCTATCAAACTGCTCAAACGCGAGCTCAATACAGCGGACATTCGCCGCCGCTTCGCACACGAACGCCAAATCTTAAGCAGGCTCGAACATCCCAACATCGCTCGCCTGCTCGACGCCGGAACGACCGACGACGGATTGCCTTTCCTCGTCATGGAATATGTCGAAGGCATGCCGGTTGACAGCTTCTGCGCGGAAACCAATCTATCTTTGCATGGACGCTTGCAGCTGTTTCGCATTGTTTGCGAGACGGTCGCTTTCGCGCATCGCAATCTGGTCATCCACCGCGATTTGAAACCCTCGAATATTTTAGTTACGCGAGACGGTGTGCCGAAGCTGCTGGATTTCGGCATCTCAAAATTGCTGACCCCTGATTTTTTGGACGACAGCGAACACACGGTCACAAAGCTCGGGGCGATGACGCCGGAATACGCCAGCCCCGAACAACTGCGCGGTGAGTCGGTCACGACCGCGACAGACGTTTATTCTCTGGGAGTCATTCTTTACGAACTGCTCACCACACATCGCCCGTTTGAATTCAAAAAACAGAACACGGAAGAAATCATTCACGCCGTTTGCACCACAGACCCGCAAAAGCCGAGCGAAGCGCTGACACGAGATAAAGACGAGCCGGACAATAAAACCAAAGACCAAAGACCAAAGACCAAAGACCAACTCTTTAAAACTCAAACTTTAAAAGGCGATCTGGATAACATCGCTCTCAAGGCTCTGAAGAAAGAGCCTGAGCGTCGTTATTCTTCGGTCGAGCAGTTTGCCGAAGACATCCGACGGCACCTGGCGGATTTGCCCGTGATGGCACGCCCGGATACGCTTTCATATCGCGCCACAAAGTTTGTTAGTCGTAACAAAGTCGCTGTGTTGGCTGCGGCGCTGATTATGTTGAGCTTGCTCGGCGGCGTGGTCGCAACCATCTGGCAGGCGCGTCGCGCTGAAGCGAGCCGCGCTCGTGCCGAACGGCGTTTCAATGACGTGCGCCAATTGTCGAACGCTCTTTTAAACGACATCGCGCCGAAAATCGAACGGCTCGAAGGCTCGACCGAAGCGCGGCAGGCACTCGTCGCGCAATCTCTAAAATATCTAGACTCGCTCGCCGTTGAATCTACAGACGATTTGACTTTGCAGGCGGAACTCGCGGCGGCTTACGAAAAAGTCGGCGTGCTGCAAGGCGATTCGCGCAAACCGAGTTTGAGCGATTTTCGCGGCGCGATTGTGAGTCTCGAAAAAGCGCAACAGATGCGGCGGCGATTATTGGAAATCAACCCGAAAGATGTGGAAAACCGCCGGTTGCTGGCGGAAAATTTGCGCCTTCTCGCTCTCAGAAAAATGACGCAAAGCGACGTTGAAGGCGGTTTCAGAGACAGCAAAGAAGCCTTGCAAATTTACGAAAAATTAGTTGGCGAGCAGCCCGAATCGCTCGAACTGCAAAAAGCGTTTCTCGAAGCGCAAACTGAAGACGCGACGAGTCACATTAACCGCAACAGGTTTGCCGAAGCCATTCCGCCGCTTCAGCAGGCGGCGGGCAAACTCGAAGAATTGCGCCGAACAAACCCCGGCGATACGGAAACCGAGCGCATTCTCGCCAAATGTCTGGTCTCTTTGGGACTTGCGCTTTCGTGGGAAAGCCGTCAGCCGGAAGCCGAGGCGGAAATGGCGCGCGCCGTGACCATCGCCGAATCGCTCGTCGCCCGTTTTCCGAACGATACGAATCTCAAACAAGACCTCTGGAAATTTTATGAATCGGCAAGCAGTATTTATGAAGAAATTGACGACGCTCGGGCATTCGAGCTTTGCGAAAAATCCCGGCGAGTCGTAGAGGAAATCATCGCCGCCGACCCCGCCAATGCGCAGGCGCGGCATAATTTGTCGAAAAGTTTTTCGCGGCTCGGCATCTCGGCTTCCAATCTCGGAAAACCCGTCGAAGCTCTCGGCTTTCTGAAACGAGCAATGGCGATTGTTCTTGAGCTGCAAGAAAAAGACCCTCTGAATCGCGGCTATGACCGCGATGTGAGCGCGCTTTATATAAGAATCGGCGTAGCGCGGGAGAAGCAGCGTGACTTTACCGGCGCAATCGCGGCATACCAAAAAAGCGCGGAGCTTTATGAAAAGCAACTCGCCGACGATGCCGCCAATACGATAGCCCAGCGCGATTTGGCGATTGCTCACCGGCGCGCCGGCAAAGTTCACGAAGAAATTGCGAAAACCGCCAACCTGCAAATTCGCCAAACTCATCTCGCGGCGGCAAAGGAAAATTATCGGCAAGCATTGGACGCACTGCTGAAAGCTCAGGCTCAAAAAGCTCTGCCCGAAGTTAACCTCAAACTTTTGGAAGAAGTGAGAACCGCCGTCGAAGAACTCGAAAAAATGCGTTAAGCGAATTTAATGTCAATTTGTATAAGCAATTTTGGTAGTGAACTAAAAGTAATGCTTTATCAGTTGCCACTAGCTGAAGCTAGTGGAAAAGATTTACAACAAACAAGCGGCTTTAGCCGAATAGTAAATTTTGAAAACTTCCGCTTTGCTCTAGCTAAAGCTATTCGGAATCTGTTTTTGATTAAATTCGGCTAAAGCCTTTGCCCTAATAATTGGCTGACCACTATCTGAAGCTAGTGGCAATTTATAACAGAATTTCAATCAGCAATACTTTTAGTTCATTACCAACATATCTATTGATTTAGAGAATATCTAACAATTACTTTT
>JACMLC010000294.1 GCA_014379795.1 Pyrinomonadaceae bacterium | reverse complement strand
GAAGCGTCGAAGCGGCGCGCGAGCTGTTTAAAAAGCAGCAGCCCGATTTGATGCTGCTGGATGTGAATTTACCCGGCGCGAGCGGCCTTGATTTTCTGCAAGAGCTGCGCGAGGGCGAGCGGGTTGCGCCGCTCATTATTATGATTACAGCGCACGGCTCAGAGCGGATGGCGGTCGAGGCCATCAAGTCCGGCGCGCATGATTACCTGTCAAAGCCTTTCGAGCTGGATGATTTGCGCCTTGTCGTCAAGAACGCTCTCGAAACCGTGCGGCTGCGGCGCGAGAACGATTCACTGCGGCGTCGCATAGAGCTTGAGGGCGCGCAACGCGGCCCCTTGCTTGGCGAATCCGAATCCATCCGCCGCGTGCGCGCCATGGTTGAAAAAGTTGCAGAGACGGACGCAACCGTCCTTGTGCGCGGCGAATCCGGGACGGGAAAAGAGCTGGTCGCACGCGAGCTGCATGAGCGCAGTTCGACGCGCAGGGCAAACCCTTTCGTCGCGGTCAACTGCGCCGCGCTGCCGTCAGAGCTGATTGAATCAGAGCTGTTCGGGCATGAAAAAGGAGCTTTTACGGGCGCGTCTGCGCGGCGTCGCGGTAAGTTCGAGCAGGCGGACGGCGGCACGCTTTTTCTTGATGAGATTGGCGACATGAGCGCGAATGTGCAGGCCAAGCTCCTGCGCGCGCTGGAAGACAGGCGCATCGAAAGGCTCGGCGGCAGCGAATCCGTAGCGGTGGATGTACGCATCGTCAGCGCGACGCATCGCCCGCTCGAACAGGAAATCGCCAACGGAAATTTCAGGGCTGACCTCTTCTATCGCCTGCGAGTCGTGACTATCGAAATTCCTCCTTTGCGCGAGCGTCGCGAGGACATTCCTTTGCTCGCTGAATCCTTCGCGCATCTGACCGCCGAGCGTTATAAATTGCCCGCGCGCCCGCTCGCACAGAGCGCGTTGCGTCGTCTGGTCGAATACTCATGGCCGGGTAACGTGCGCGAGCTGCGCAACACCATCGAGCGCGCAGCCATCATGGCCGAAGGAGGCGAGCTGTCCGCGCGCGATTTGCCCGAAGAAATATTTGAGAAGGAAACAAAGCTTGCCGCCGCCGAGAGCGATTCCACACACGAAGATGCTCTAACAGTTCCGTTCACCGAAGATTTCCGCGAAGACAGGCGCGAGTTTGAACGCCGCTACATCGCGCGCTGCCTTGATGTCTCAGGCGGCAATGTCACGCGCGCAGCCTCTATGCTGGGCATGCACCGCCAATCTCTACAACACAAACTGCGCGAACTTGGCCTCGCACGCCGCTACGTCAACGTCACCCACGACGCGCAGGATAATTCCGACAAGTGACATAAAAAAAGTGATAAGTGATAAGTGATAAGTGATAAGAGAAAAGCTGTCTTTGCTTTAACTCATCACTTATCACTCATCACTCATCACTTTTTTCTGGTATGTGCATTGCACTTCGATGGCTGTTGGGCTGTTCATCTTTATTCCTTGCAGGACATGAAGATGAAAGCAAATTACAGAACATCAGAGGTGACAATGCTTGTAAAGAGTAAGAAAAACGCTTTTCTAAAATCCCGTTTCATAGCGAGCTTAAAATTCTTGTTTCCCACACGAGCTTTGGTAGCGTTGCTGCTCACCTTTGCACTTTTTCCAGCCATCGCCGGAAAGCAAGCTCAAGTTTCAGTTGCGCCGCAAACAGACTCGATGCTTCCGGTAAAGCACATCGTAATTTGCGTTGACGGGGTCGGATACTCGACGATAGAAAAAATGCGTGCGGAGGGCAAGTTTCAATATTTCCGCCAGCCCGCGCGGATGATCGCGCCGTTTCCGACTTTGACGAATGTAGCGATGACGGAAATTTTAGAAACTGCGGGCGCGAAAGAGGCTGCGGGTTATGAAGATAATTTTTACGACGCGGACAAAAATCGAATGCGCGGCGGCCTGCTTGACCGCTTTAATAACCAGCGTTTTATCAAGGGAACGTTCCGCGAGCTTTTTGATTATCATCCGTCCGCGATCAAGAGCGGCTTGGGTTATGCTTTGCCTCCGCTCAGCGCTTATCTGGAAGCCCTGACCGACCTGGTTCGCCTGAAGCAAAAAATCAGCTCATCGCGCGACACGGTTTTTTTCGCTTATCTGGGTTCGACGGACTCTCTCTCTCATCTGGGCGGCGAGCGCATGGTGCGTAGTTTTCTATCGCTGCTCGATGACGACTTGAAAGACATCGTGCGCGAAGGCAAGGGACAGGTGCAGGTCACAATCTTTTCAGATCACGGAAATCATTACAGGGGCTACAAGCGCGTCTCGCTGAAATCGCCGCTCCGCCGCGCAGGGTTTCGTGTGGAGAATCGTTTGCGCGGTGAACGCAGCATCGTGATTCCGCAATTCGGCCTGATAGGCTGCGCGCTGCTCTTCACGAAAGAAGAAAACGAAGCGCGGCTCGCGCAAGTTAGCGCACAGCTTCGCGGAGTTGATTTCGCGGTTTATGAGAAAGATGCTGTTGTGCATGTCGCGGGGCGCGACGGCCTTGCGATGATTGAACGCAGAGCGGATAAGTTTCGCTATCAAACATTGAGCGGCGACCCGCTGGGGCTGAGAAATGAGGTAGCGAATTTCAGGTGGCAGGGAAAAGCGGACGCCGACGGCTTCGTTGCAGACAGCGATTGGTTTGCCGCGACGCGCGACGGCACTCGCCCGGATGTCGTGCGCCGCGTCTTTCAGGGCGCGACGGAACATGTGCGAAATCGCGCCAACGTCATTTTAAGTTTCGAGGATGGTTTTTATTACGGCAGTTACCCGCTCGACCTCTTAACTTTTTTGCAGGCCACGCACGGCAACGCGATGCGAGAGCAAAGCTACGGATTCGTGATGACGACCGGAAGCGAGCTGCCCGCTTATCTGCGCGCAGGGGAAATGTGGAAGGCGGTCGGAGAGCCTGCTTTACGAAAGGCACATACGCATCATTAAGTAGAGAAACAAATCTCACGCAAAGACGATAGCAAGGGTGTAGGGGGAAGGGTGTAGGGTGTAGATAAGCGAAATGCTTTTACTACACCCTACACCATTCCCCCTACACCTTTTTTTCTTAGCGCCTTTGCATCTTTGCGTGAGTCTTTCTGTTGTTCAGGTTTTAAGTCGCTTTCAAATG
>JACMLC010000293.1 GCA_014379795.1 Pyrinomonadaceae bacterium | reverse complement strand
TCAAGCGCGCGGAGGCTCTGATAGAGCGCGCGTTATCCTGAACGTCGCGGATGGAAAAGCTGCGACCGAAGCGCGCCGCGCGCTTGAGCTGGCGGGCGCGAGCGTCTCGCGGCAACTGGACGCGCTGGGCGTGCTGGTGGCTGAAATCCCTGTCGGCAGTCTGGAAGAGTTAGCCGCGCGCGATGATGTCGCTTGGATGTCTGCGGATCAGGAAGTGCGCTCGCTCTCGAACACCCCGCCGAACAATACGAGCCATCTCGAAATCACCACGGGCGCCAGCAAGATTTTGCCGAAAGACAACAACGCGATGGCGCAAGGCGGCGGCGGCAACAAAGTCGGAATCGCGATTCTGGACAGCGGCATCAGCCCCGCAGATGCAGCCGAGTTCGCTGGCTACCAGACGCAATCGAGCGGCGGTGTGCTCGGCTTAGGTCTCCTCCTTTCGCAGAACTACGTGCAGTCCTACGACCGCATCAAGAAACACATAGACTTTACGGGCGAGAATCGCACGACCGACGGTTACGGTCATGGCACGCACACAGCCGGAGTCGCTGCCGGAACAGGACAGGCGAGCGAAAACAGCGCCGCCAATAATTCAACCGCGCAGACCTACGGCGGTATCGCGACGGGCGCGAACCTTGTCAACGTGCGCGTGCTTAACTCGCAGGGGACAGGCTCTGTCTCAAACGTTATCGCGGGAATCAACTGGGTCATACAGAACAAGAGCGCGCACAACATACGCGTGATGAATCTCTCGCTCGGCACGCCCGTCACGCAGAGCTATAAAACAGACCCCTTGTGTCAGGCGGTCGGGCGCGCGGTTGATGCAGGCATCGTCGTCGTCGTGGCGGCTGGCAACTGGGGCAAGGATTCAAACGGCAACGTAATTTATGGAGGCATTCTTTCGCCTGCCAATTCTCCGAAGGTCATCACGGTCGGCGCGACCAACACGCAGCAGACCAACCGGCGCTCGGATGATGTCGTGACCAGCTATTCATCGCGCGGGCCGACACTCGTTGACGGCCTCGCAAAGCCCGATCTGGTGGCTCCCGGCAATCGCATCGGCGCGGCAGAGACCGCCACTTCATCGCCAACTTCTTCTTACTCTTATTCGCCATCCGGCGGCGGCGGAGTCGTCGGCACGCTGCTGTTCGGCAACACGACCGCCTATAACCCGCAGGCGACAGGCACTTATCAGGTTTTAAGCGGAACCTCGTTTGCCGCTCCGGCGGTCTCAGGCACAGCCGCACTGATGCTCGAATCTAATCCATCGCTGACGCCGCGCATTGTCAAAGCCTTGCTCATGCGTACGGCGCAGCGCATGCCCGTTTATGAAACGATGCTGGCAACCGGCCAGATGACCACCTTTGAGCGTGTCATCACGGAAGGCGCGGGCGCGCTGAACACCAGCGCCGTCGTCGCGCTCGCCAAAGCGATTCGCAAGGACGCAAATGAGGCGCGGGTTGGCGACAATCTCATCACGCAGAATAACGTCACGTATCAATCGCTCGGCCTGACTGCTTCAATCGCTGGCGAAGCGATGCCGCTCAACAACGGTCTCATCTGGGCTGAAGGCGTCGCGTTCACGGATAAGCTCAAGCTGACGGGCGGCTATCGCCTGACGGATGGCCGCATCATCACGAGCGGCTTTGCCATCGCGGATGGCTACATGCTGGCTGACGGCTCTTATGTCTTTGCAGACGGCATCGTCGTCAGTAGCGGCATCGTCGTCAGTAGCGGCATCGTTGTCAGCAGCGGCATTGTCGTGAGCAGCGGCATCGTCGTCAGCAGCGGCATCGTTGTCAGTAGCGGAGTCGTAGAGGCGGACGGCATTCTGACCACGAACAACGCCTCCGGCTGGTCTTTTGAAAATCAGGCATTGTGGGCGTCGAACCTGATTGATCCAAGCTCGATTGGCGTCAGCGCAGAGCGCGTCATGATTCAGGGCGAGGAAGCGATACCGCTCGGAGTCAGACGGCTTTCAAGCTCTAGCCCGCTCTTCCCTCGACGATAATTTTTGAATTTGAGTGATAAGCCGAAACGCTTTCGCGTGCACGCCGGATGAAAGGCGCGGAGAGGTCAATGTCCAAAGTAAGAAGTGATAAAGCCTGTCGCGCATACACGGCGCTGGTCGTAGTTGCGGGCATCGCTCTGTGGCTGGCCGCAGCCATTTTTGTCTCTCTGCGCTACGCGCTCTCCGATCAATTGACGATTCTCGCGCTCGTCCCTTTGACCGTTGTGACGGGCATGTTCCCGAACACTTTTCCTCTGCCGTCCGTCTTAAAGACGACGCCGGAGAAGATGACATTCACTTTGTCGGACGCCATCGTGCTGCTGGTCGCGTGCTGGTACGGGGTCGCTCCATCCATTTTTATCGCGGCCATCGAAGGATTCACTTCATCCAGACGCACGATTCGCCGTCTTTCCAGCAACCTCTTCTCATTCGGGATGATGTCGCTCGCGGCGGCGGCAGCCGGAGCCGCGCTCTCGTCCGTGCTCCGCGCGGGCGGCGGGACTGTCAATCCGTCACACAAAACTTTTCCCCTTGTCGCCGTCGCGCTGTTCCTAGCCAGCATCACGCACATCCTCGTCAACACCGGCCTGATCTCGACGCTCTTTGCCCTGCGCAATCGTCATCCGGTGTTGAAAACATGGAAAGCCAATGTGTTGTGGGCGGGGCCGATGTTTCTCCCGACCAGCGCGGCTGCGAGCTTGATGTACATGGCTCTGCAATACGACGTGCTGATGATGGTCATCATTGGTGCGCCGCTCCTGCTCGCAATCTTTTTCGGGCACAGGCAGCAGCGCAACAGCATACAGGAACGCATCAACTCGCTTGAGAAAGCTCATCACGAGATGGTCGAAGCCCTCGCCGTCGCCATCAATGCCAAAGACGAAGTCACGCATGAGCATGTCCTGAGAGTTCAGATTTATTCCGCGGGCGTCGCGCGTCTCTTGGGCTGTAACGCTGCTGAGATTGAAGCTTTAAAGGCGGGCGCGCTCCTGCATGACATAGGCAAGATTGCTGTCCCTGACTATATCTTGAACAAACCCGGTAAGCTCACCGCCGCCGAGTTCGAGAAGATGAAGATGCACACGGTCGTCGGCGCGCAGATTTTAGGCCGCGTGGAGTTTCCGTATCCGGTCGTGCCGGTCGTGCGCCACCATCACGAGCGTTGGGACGGCAAAGGCTACCCGGACGGATTGTCTGCTGAGGACATTCCTTTGACCGCACGCATCTTATCGGTCGTGGATTGCTTCGACGCCGTGCGCGAAGACCGTCAATATCGCAAAGGTCTGACGCGCGAAGAGGCTATCAACCTGATTATGCAGGGCAGCGGCACGCAGTATGACCCGCGCGTCGTCGGCATGTTTATCACGCACTTGCCCGAATTTGAAGCGGAGATTCTGGCGCACAAGGACGTGCCCGCTCCGAGCTTTGGCATAGAGGAGATGGAGCAGCTTTCCGAAGCGGCGCGTCAGGTCGAACCGGCAGCCGGTCTCGCGGAAGCAGGGGACGCGGCTTATGCTCCGGCCAACACGCGGCAACTGCGCGCGATTCACATCCTCACGCAAGCCGTCAACGCCGCGCGCGGGCGGGAAGAGATTCTGGAAACCTTTACGGACAAGCTGCGCGATCTGGCTCCCTTTAACACCTGCTCTGTCACGCTCGTGATGCCTGAGACAGGCGAAAATATCATCATGCACGCGGCGGGCGAGCACGGAGCCGCACTCATCGGGCGCAAGATCACTTTTGGCGAAGGCGTCACGGGCTGGACGATGGCGAATCGCACTTCCTTCTGCAACACAGACCCCAAGCTGGATTTCCCACCGGCGCTGGCGGAGAAATTTGCGGACTATCGCACGCTCGCAGCCTTTCCGCTTATCAAAGACAAAGAAGTGTTGGGAGCCGTCTCGCTCTACTCTTCAGAGATTGGCGAGTACACCAATGAGCACCAGCAGTTGATTGAAGAGGCCGCAGCCTTTGTCGCCACAGCGCTCTCTGCCGCCCCGGACGAAGCAGGCGCGCCCATCAGATTACAGGAAGCGCCCGTCACGCTCGTACCTGACACAGCAAGGGTTTACAAGACGACTGCGCTCAATTTGTCGCAGGCATCTATGGAATCGGAGCTGACCCATTAAAGTTTTGATTTGATTTTTGCGACGGCTTTAAGCCGCACACAGATTACAGATTTCAAGTCGCGCACGCACGCGTTGCTGATTCGACCGGCCATCTATTGATGAGGAGTTTTGTTTGATGCGTAATTCTATCTCGCTTGCCCTATTGCTGGTTTTTTCGCTGCTCGCGCCGCTGGCAGGCATGAACAGACCTTTGTTGGCTCAGGAGTTGGAAAGGCCGCTGGCGCGTCGCCACATGGCAGGCAGCAGCAAGATAGCCGCGAACTTGCGCGATGAGATGAATCAAGCGCGCGGAGGCTCTGATAGAGCGCGCGTTATCCTGAACGTCGCGGATGGAAAAGCTGCGACCGAAGCGCGCCGCGCGCTTGAGCTGGCGGGCGCGAGCGTCTCGCGGCAACTGGACGCGCTGGGCGTGCTGGTGGC
>JACMLC010000292.1 GCA_014379795.1 Pyrinomonadaceae bacterium | reverse complement strand
GTCCAGCTCACGAAGAACCATGTATTCCAAGCCTTACGCGTTGAAGCGTAGTCGTAAACCACGACCTCCCATTCGCGTCTTGATGCGTCTCTGTACCGGCCACTGATGGCGCGTTCGGGGATTAGCTGCTTGATGTATTCAAGCCAGCGTTGCGCATCCGGGTCATCTGTTCTCGCGGACTCGATCTCCCCCGCGCCCATCTCTGCACGACTGCGGGTGGTAATCTCCTGTAAGACGAGGCCGCCCGGCGCGGCCTGCGGCAGAACCCAGACGGACTCGCGAAATTCCGGGTAATCGTTTAAGCCCTCGCCGTTGCCCACATTACCCGCCAGCCGCGCGGCTTCGTCTTCGGCTTCGGGCGTCGGAGCATAAACCAGCGTCAACACGTCTGCGCCTTGCTTCTCAAGCACGTAAACCGAAATCTGAGCGGTCTTGATCTTAGACCCGACATAAACGCCGCCGTTCGGACTTTGCACGCGAATCGTGCTGCGCGCGCCGCTCGTCGCGCTCGCAATCAGGTCGGCTAATTCCTGCCCGGTGTTTGTGGCTTCAGGCAGCACGCGCAAGACGCACACATAAACCTGTTCACCCGTTGCCGTTTCAATCGCAGGCGTCTCGTCTTCCTTCTTTGGTTTGCGCTTCTTATAAGTGACAGAAGTCAGGCTCGAAGTGCGTTTTGAAAGAGTGTCACGAGTTAGCCCCGGCGGCAGGCGTTCCTGCGGAACTTGTTCTTTCGGTGGAAGTCCGCCACTCGCTTCGCTTTGCGCGACCACATCATCCGGCACGAGCGGCGTGCTTGAATTCGTGTCTACAGGGAACTCCGTCATCGTCCCGGCCAGACGCGGCGGCATCTCCGGGGGCCGGCGCTCCGGCGGCGTGTACGCGAGTCCGCGAAAGAACAGGAACCAGCCGAATCCGCCGATCAAGATGACGGAGAAGAGCGTCCAGCCCGCGCTCATGAGCGCCATCTTGCCCAGCGGCGTGCGCCGACCGAGCGCGATGGTCGGAGCCGTTTGCCCGCAGTGACGACAGAAATTTTCCGCGCCGACGATTGGCAGGCCGCAGCTTTTGCAAGCACGCGAAACGACGGTTAAGCCGGGAGCGGTTGAGCGGCCTAATAAAGCCAAATACAGCGGCGCTATCAGACCAAGCACGGGCACGGCGGCTAATCCGCCTATCCACGCAGGCCGACCGCAGACCTCCGCGATAGACATCCAGATCAGCGCGATAAAGAATAAATTAAGCACCGGAATCAGCAACAACAAAGTCCACCAACCGGGACGGCGCGCGATCTTGCACATCAGAAACAGATTGCCTATCGGAAGCCATGCCAGCCCCGCGCCCGGCGTTTCGGTCTTGCGCGCCAGCAGCATCAGCGCGAAACCAAAATAGAGATAGAGCACAAAGCTCACGACCAGCAGGATGATCACCAACTTCAGAATTGAAGAGAGTGGATTGCTCTGCAAAGCCAGTGCGATAAGCATACTCATTGACCTTTGTTGTGGTGAGGGGATTCAATCAAGAAGCGGGGCGACAGTGATGGTATGTTCCCCAGAGAAACTCGATGCACGGACGCGTCGAGCCAACCACCCGGATCGTTGCTGGAACCCCTTGAGACAGTATTGATGAGCAGCTTTTACGCCAGTCGCCCGATGAAGTCAACAGTTATTTGGCTCAAGCACGGACGGAGGCGTTGACAGCGCGCGAAACTGCATGAGAGAGTGCGCGATTGAGTATGAGCCGCCAAATCCTGAATCAACAGAATCGCCTGCGCACGCTGATGTGCGCGCTCGTCTTCACGCTTATTTTAAGTGCGGCGTCGTGCGGCGGCTCGCTCTACAAGGTCAAGCCTATTATCGCCGCTCCCGTCGCAGACGGAGCGGCTGGCGCGTCTGCCGGAGGCATCAACGTGCGCGCCGTGCCGGTCTTGATTGACGAAGAGAGTCAGGAATTATTTGAGTCGAACCTCTTGCTGGCGGGACTCTTGCCGGTGCGCGTGGAGATCAGCAACCAGAGCGGCGCGGCTCTGGATTTGAAAAAAAATCGTTTTCTGGTGAGCGACGCCGACGGGCGAGAGTGGAAAGCGCGCAGCGCAAAGCAGACGGTCGCGCGCATCCTGAAAGCCAATGATGTCTATCTCTACAACCCGCAATCGCGCGCCAAGTTTGAAGAAGAATTCAGAGCACAGGCTCTGGATACGGAAACGCCGCTGGGAGCAGGAGAGCAGCGGCGGGGATTCATCTTTTTCCAGACGCCTAAGAATGAAGCTGTCTCAAGCCCGCGCGGCCTCACGCTCAGTATCGAAAAATTGCCCCAGCCTTTAACTTTGCGCTTGAATTGAGAACACGCTCCGCTTTTGTCAACAACATAAAAATTAAGGTAGTGGGGCAGTTTGAAATTCAAGTATCATCCAGCATCAGGAAAGAATCTCCCGCAAAGGCGCAAAGGCGCAAAGAAAGCATTCAAGATAAAGAGTTGCTCAACCCCTTTGCGTCTTTGCGCCTTTGCGGGAACATGTTTTTTCTTTGCCATGTTTGAAACTGACCC